>CAYTUL010000293.1:0-5801 GCA_964441135.1 uncultured Desulfobacteraceae bacterium
TGCCGGAAGAGGCCGGCAGGTCCTTGAAGCAGTGAAACTCCGTGTAAAGCTCCACGAAGAGCAGATCCCCGCTTGCGATAAATTCCCCCAATTCCATGACCTCTCTCGCATGTTCGTGGAGAAATTTATAGGATTCGATGAACTCCGCGGGACCATGGAGGGTGCGGTCTCCCCAGACACTGCTGTACTCCACGGTGACATCCGGTGTGAAGTAGCTGGTCACGGCGTCGTACCGCTTGTTGTTAAAGTGATCGACATATTCCAGAAACTGTTCCCTGTCCATTTTTTTACCTCACTATCCATACTGATTGGATGAACTCATCGTCAGTACTCACCAAAGATATGTTTCTTCGCGCTATCAGCCATCAGCTCTTAGCGACACCAAAACGATGGTTCAGATGACCGCTGACAGCTTCAGGCTTAAAACCCCTTGTCCGGCCATCGGGACCAGTCTATCTTTTCCCTGGTCTCCTTGGGTAAGAGTTGAGGGTAGAACTTCTCCGTGTGCTCCGGACCCTGATTAATCTCTATGAAGATAAAGGGCCTATCCACCCTGAGGGGTCTCCACGGGGAATGTATGAAGTTCGGGGGGATATAGATCACGGTGGACTCGGTAAAGGTATGTCTTTCGAGTTCAGGCCCCATATACATTTCAACTTCCGCCCCCAGGTCCATAGGATTGTTCGGGTCGCCGCCTATGTGCATGAGGAGCTCGGCGCTCTTATGGATGTGGGGCGGGTGACCGGCGTATTTATAGGTGCCGAGATTCGCACCGAAGCCGGGAGCGACCCAATGGACCAGGTAAAAGTTACATCCCTCGACGACCGAATTATCCAGGCGGGCCAGGATCGGGCGGCGGTCCTCCACCTTGGGTGTATTGATACCGTATTTTACAAAGTACTTGTCGTATCTTCCCAATTTTACAATGCTCCTTTCTATGGGATTATCGCGGAAAAGGGATCCCCACATATCGCGATATCCTCAAAAAATTACCTCCTTGAGATAAACATCAATTTCTCCCAGAACTCTCTATTATCCGACTTCCAATCCGGTCCGAACCGGGCGTCAAAAAAGGTGCCCAGCCTCTCAATCCAGCGCCGCCAGGTGTGTTCATCCTCTTTTTCGGCCTCCAGGACATCCTGTAAATATTCCGAAATGTGGGCCATTTCATCTTTGGGAATGTACAGGGCCGCTCCCTTCTCAAAAGACTTCGCCGCGTTTTCGGGACTCAGGACGTGGGCCGTCAACATCACGGCGGGTACATTCCTTTCCCCGGCAAGATTTAGCAACCGGTATCCGTCGACCCCCATGATATCTAAGATAGCGATATCATAGTATTTGGTCCCCAGTTTCTGCCATGCATCTTCAAATGTGGAAGCCTTTTCGACGTCGCACATGGATAAGATTTCTTCCAGAGTTTCCAGAATATCCGGCTCATCATCCACGATGAGTATGCTTTTCCCCTCCAGGATATCTTTCTCTTCCAAAAACGCCTCCTTATCTATGCCTCGACAATGGCCTGGGCAGGGCACCACCATTCTTCCGAGACACATACCCCGCAATCCGTGCACGTATCCGCGTCTATGTGTACCGGTTGAAGAAGGAGCTCCTCATATTGTTCCTTTTCATCCGCAATAATGGCGCCTTCGGGACACCTCTCAACGCAATATCCGCATTTAAGACAAGAATCCGTAACCTTGTAAGCCATAATAACCTCCCATAAATTTCATTTGTGCCTAATAATGACAACCTCATAAAAAGTCCCGGGAGTCGTCACTCCCGCGAAAGCGGGAGTCCAGAAGTACCCCGAAATCACTGGATTCCCGCTTTCGCGGGAATGACAAACAGATGCGAATGTTGACTTTTTACGGACATATCAATAATCATTGCTGGCCTAAAAAATTCGTTTGATTTCTAAAACCCTTTGTCCGGCCACATGGACCAGTCTATCTTTTCCCTTGCCTCCTTGGGCAGCAACTGCGGATAAAATTTCTCCGTGTGCACGGGACCCTGATTGATTTCAATGAACAGAAAAGGCCTGTCCACCTTCAGGGGCCGCCATGGTGAGTGTATGAAATTAGGTGGGATCCAGATCACCGTGGATTCCGTGAAGGTATGCCTTTCCAGCTCAGGTCCCATGTACATCTCCACCTCGGCCCCCAGGTCCATGGGATTGTCCGGGTCGCCTCCGATGTGCATGAGGAGTTCCGCACTCTTATGTATGTGCGGCGGATGTCCCGCGTATTCGTAATCACCCAGGATGTCGGCGAACCCTGGAGCTACCCAATGTACCAGATAGAAGTTTGATCCCTTTGCAACCGAATCATCCAGACGCGCGAGAATCGGACGGGGGTCATCAACTTTCGGAGTATTAATGCCGTATTTAACAAAGTACTTGTCGTATTTTCCCATTTTTCCCATTTCTCCTTTCTATGTTTTCTTTGATTGACACAAATCCATCCCCTAAAATGTCGTTTTCCCTGCGCCGAAGGGACGAATCACAGAAATAATAATAGGTACCGTATTCCATTTGAGCATTCACACCGAGGGATTTACCGTTGATCTTGGCTATCTGCCTGTAAAATCCCGGCCCCTCATCCTTGAAGGAAAGTTTCTTAATATATTTCCCGTATCTCTTTTTAGCCATTCTTGTGTTCACCCTCCTTGTCTTTAAGTTGATTAAAACAGGTTCGATATCATCCAGATCGAAGATCTATACATAAAAGCAGGCTACTTTATGTTCGCCACCTACATCCCGTAGTAAAGGTCTCTGTATATGACAATCGGCCATGGCCGAACCGCAGCGAGGATTAAAATGGCATCCCTCCGGCGGATTTACCGGACTTGGCACCTCGCCCTTCAAGACGATTCGCTCACGGGTTTTTTCAATGATGGGATTGGGAATTGGAACCGCTGACAGCAAGGCTTTCGTATAGGGGTGCAGGGGGTTATCGTAAAGCTCAGCGGAATCGGCAATCTCCACGATTCGGCCTAAATACATGACCGCGACGCGATCGCTGATGTGCTGAACCATGGAAAGATCATGGGCTATGAATAGATAGGTCAGCCCAAGCCTCTCCTGGAGCTCCTCGAGCAGGTTAATGATCTGGGCCTGAATCGATACATCAAGGGCTGAAATCGGCTCGTCACATACCACCAGAGTAGGTCGGCAGGCTAAAGCACGGGCTATACCAAGGCGCTGTCTCTGACCGCCGCTAAACTCGTGCGGAACGCGATCCATCATACTCGGGTCAAGGCCCACCAGACGAAAAAGCTCTGCTACTCTATCTTGAAATTCCCGCTTCTTTACCATTTTATGAATGATTAAGGGCATCCCGGCAATCTTGCCCGCGGTCTGTCGTGGGTTGAGTGAGCCGTAGGGGTCCTGGAAAATGGTACCCATGTTTCGTCGAAAGGGTCTAATCTGGCGCTCAGGCAAGCCGGAAAGGTCATTGCCAAGGAAAAAAATATGGCCGGATGTGGGATTATAAAGACGAAGAATACATCGGCCGGTCGTGGTCTTGCCGCATCCGCTTTCCCCTACCAGACCGAGAGTCTCGTTTTTCCGTATTTTGAAACTGATATCGTCTATGGCTTTTACTTCACCGATCTTACGGCGCAGCAATCCCTTGTAGATAGGGAAATACATCTTGAGATTTCTTAGATCGACAATAAAATCATTTGTCGCCGCCTTCATGAATCCTCCTGCATATCAAGATAGCACGCCGTATAATGCCCGTTACCCACGGATCTCAGCGCAGGCCATGGTTTCTTTCCGCATTCTTCAATATGGTAGGCGCATCTTGGCAAAAATGCGCATTTTTGGGGCATATTAATTAGGTTGGGCGGCAGACCCACAATCGGTACCAGCTTTCTTTTTTTTCGTGTTTCCCCGAGGCGGGGTACACAGTTGAGCAGGCCGATCGTATAGGGATGACGAGGGCTCATAAATATTTCTTCGGAAAGACCGGACTCAACAATGCGGCCTGAATACATGACATAGATTCGTTCGGCATAGCGGGCCACGACACCCAGGTTGTGTGTTACGATGATCAGGGAAGTATTGAACTGATCAACCATTTCCTTCATAAGTTCCAGTAGCTGGGCCTGGGTCGTTACATCCAGGGCGGTAGTGGGTTCATCGGCGATAATGATTTTCGGATTGCAGGAAAGAGCCATGGCAATCATTACTCTCTGACGCATGCCGCCGCTGAACTGGTGGGGGTAGGCATTTATCCGGGTCGCAGGGTCCGGAATGCTTACTAATTTAAGTAGCTCGATTGCCCGGTCCAGGGCTGAGTGAGAGTCCATATCCATGTGAATTTCCAGGACTTCGGTTAATTGTCTACGAATCGTTAATACCGGGTTCAGGGAGGTCATGGGTTCCTGAAAAATCATGGCTATCTTACGGCCGCGAATCGAGCTCATTTCATTGCCTTTGGCCTCATATTCAAGCAGGTTTTGGCCTTCGAAAATGACGCGGCCACCGGCTATCTGCCCGGGAGGAACAGGGACCAATTGCATCGCGGAAAGCATGGTTACGGATTTGCCGCACCCGCTCTCTCCCACCAGGCCGATGATCTCCTTCTCTCCCACGCGGAACGAGACGCCGTCCACGGCCTTGACCAGCCCACGGTAGGTATGAAAGTAGGTTTTCAGATTTTCAATATCCAGTAGACCCGGCAAGCTTCCCTCCAACCCTATTTGTTAAGTATTTTTACACCACGCCTCTGAGCCTCGGATCAAGGGCATCCCTGAGCCCGTCCCCCATCATATTGAATCCAAAGACCACCAGCATGATGGCCACACCGGGCGAAATGGCCAGCACGGGACTGGTAAGAAGAAATTTGTAACCGTCATTCACCATACCGCCCCATGCCGCCGTGGGCGGTGTAATACCTATACCTAAGAAGCTGAGTGCCGCCTCCGCAAGAATAGTGGCCCCTAATCCAATGGTTATCATGACCAGAAGAGGCGGAAAGGCATTGGGCAGGATCTGCTCAAGCATTATTCGCGTATTGCTGATACCCATGGCCCGTGCTGCCAGGATATAATCATTTTCCTTAATGGACATGGCGACGCCACACATCATACGGCTCGGCGGCGCTATCATTCCGATACCGAGGGCGATGATAACATTCTTCATCCCTACCCCTAACAGGGATGCGATAAGGAGGGCTAATAAGAGCATGGGAAAGGCCATAAGGGCATCGATAAATCGCATGATAATCTGGTACAGCGCCCCGCCGAAAAAAGCGGCGATCAGGCCAAGGGTCAACCCGATGATGGTTGAGATTCCAATCGCCGATATACCAACGATCAGGGAAGTTCGCGAGCCATAGATAATCCGGCTCAGGGTATCCCTTCCAAGGCTGTCGGTTCCCAGAAGGTGTTCGCGGCTGGGAGGCTGTAATTTATTGAGGATGTCCATTTTATAGGGGTCATAGGGGGCAATCAGATGAGCAAAAATGGCCGTAAGGATAAGCATGATAATGATAAACAGACCGATGACCGGAAGGGGGCGTCCGAAAAACACAGAGATAATTCGCTTGATTTCACTATATTGAGGCGGGGCCTCCTCCCATTCGGCCATATCAGCAGACCGGGCGGCGGTTTCTGAATCACTCACAATAAATAGACTCCTTACTCGTATCTTATCCTGGGATCAAGCCACCCATAGGATATATCCACAATAAGGTTAACCAGTACAACTACAGTCGCGATGATCAAGGTGCCGGCCTGAACAACCTGGAAATCCTGTTCCAGAATAGATGAGGTCATTAATCTGCCGATACCCGGGA
>CAYTUL010000294.1:0-5798 GCA_964441135.1 uncultured Desulfobacteraceae bacterium
CCATAATCCTTCTTGGCCAGCCTGAATTGAAAGAAAAAATAAGAGATATAGTTCAATTAGATCAAAGAATACCAATAAAATATCATTTAGAGCCTTTTAATTTTGAAGAAACGTATAAATATATTATCTTCAGACAGAGAAAGGTCGGTAAAAAGGAAAATATTTTCAGTAGAAAGGCGATTGAAAAGATATTTCAGTATTCCAGGGGCGTTCCCAGAAAGATAAATAATCTTTGCGATGTCTCACTTCTGATAGGATTCAGCGCGAATGCAAGAAATATTAACCACAAGATTATAGAAAATATTATTAGTGATGGTTCGCTTTTCTGACATAATAAAAGTAAAGGATAAACAACTCCCAGCGGGCAAAATTCTGGAGAAAGGCGACGAAGAAGATCGAATCGAATCCAGCGATCTTCAGACTCCCGACATCCCGGAAGAAAAGAAATTTGTTCCTGAAATACCGTCAAGGAATAACATCCAATCCGAGGTAATCTCCTATTACGGCCGGTTTATCCAAAGGGCTTCCGATGTGCGGAAGCGGGTGAAAAGTCTTCAGGGAATCAGTCCTTCCCCTATACTCTCGGATCTTCACCATATAATTATGAAAGAACTTATTGACGAGCTTTATGAATACGCCGCCTCGGCCCATGAAGACCATGACGATATGCTGATCCACACAATCGATGTAACCTTTACATCTTTAATGGTGGGAAAAGGGATGAGGTATGATCTGAAATCAATGTTAAGATTGGGGCTTGCCGCTTTTCTCGAAAACGTGGGAATGTATAAAATTCCCGACAGTATTCTAAAAAAAAGGGGGGAACTTGGAAAGCGAGAGATAGAATTAATAAAAAAACATCCAGAGATGAGTTATGAGATATTGAGCTCACTGGGAACAAGATACAGGTGGCTGGCTAAGGTCGCCCTTCAGATCCATGAAAGATCCGACGGTTCGGGTTACCCGTCGGGACTAAAGGGGGATGAGATAGAGGAGTCAGCATCCATAATCGGCCTGGTTGATTCCTATATGGCCATGATAAAAAACAGACCCTACAGGGAAAAATTCATGCAGACAGACGCCATCAAATCAATTGTGGAAACAAGTAAAGGGCTGTTTCCGCCCAGGATAGTAAGGGTCTTTCTAAATCAGATCTCCCTTTTCCCGGTTAACTCCTATATCAAGCTGAATAACGGATCCATTGGAAGAGTAATATCCACGGATAAAAACCAACCCCTTAGACCGACTATTGAACTTCTCTATGATGTATCGGGAGGGAAATTAAAGGAAAGACAGATAATTCCACTATCAGAAAATCCCCTGTTATATATAGACAGTATCGTCAGCACCAAAGAATTGCTGTAATCTTCGATTCAAGATTTTCTGTTATGAAACCATTTTTCAAAAAAAATTTTTTACCTGATAATCATAAAATGATAAGGCAACGCCATTGGTCCTCCTCTTTGGCTGTGATTCTTTTCCTGTTACTATTCCAATCCTGCTATTCCTCCACCGCCGTCAAGGGTATCCCCATCAAAGATCTTCCCGTCTCGGAAGAACAAAAACTATATAGGAGGGCTCCTTCAAAGGATGAGTTGAAAGCGATCGCTTCCCTGAGCAGGTCAAGGGGAAACAAGACTTTTACAGAAATAAGAGGTATCCCGGAATATCGAGTCGGTCCCCTGGATAAATTGGAGATCATTTCACACGTTGGCGACCATGTTAGCAGCGATACCGTAACGGTGGACAACAGGGGCAGGATCTCCTATTCTTTTATCGATGATATGGAAGTGTCCGGCTTGACACCCAGCCAGATAGACAGTGTCCTTACGGAAAAGCTATCTGCCTTTATTAAAAATCCGAGAATCGACATCATCGTGAAAGAGTTTAAGAGCAAGAGCGCGACCATCCTGGGGGAACTCGCATCACTGAGGGCCACTACCGGAATAGCCGCCAGCGGAAGGATCTTTTTAGAGGGAAAGACAAGGCTTATGGACCTTATTGCCCTGGCCGGTGGATTTACGAAAGAGGCGGACATAAAAAACGTTAAGCTGGTGAGACGGGGCAGGACTTACCTCATCAACCTCTATGATATCCTTGAAAGAGCCGATGAGAGCCAAAACGTGGTAATCGACAACGGAGACGTGGTAGAGATTCCCAAACTGCCTGCCTTCGGGGAGAGGGTTTTTGTAATGGGTGAGGTCAACGCCCAGGGGATTTATTCCCTCGAAGATGCTCAGGATCTTTTAGGTGCTATCTCCCTCGCCGGAAGCTTCACGCCCTTTGCCAAAGAGGAAAATACAATTATTGTAAGGGGCTATACTCGAAACGAAAAGGGTCCTCTGGTAATCATGTCCGATATTAATGCCCTGCTGAAAAAAGCCGATCTTAGTCAGAATATTACATTAGAAGACGGAGATCTCATCTATGTTCCGAGGATGTTGATCGGGGATATCAACGATTGGGTATCCAACATGACACCCCTGCTTAATTTCCTCTTCTATCCAAAGAGGTTCCAGGACGATTATTTTACCAGAAATTATCTTCATATAAATCGCAAATAACCGCGGCAAGGGGACATCTTGGCTCAGTATGATATAAACCTTAGAGAATATTGGCGTATCCTCAGAAAACGCAAACTGATAGTCATCATTACCGCGATTCTTTTAATGCTTTTCAGTACGATCTATTCGATCCTTAATGCGCCGATCCCTTTGTATACCTCTTCCTGCAGCATAAAGTTTGAAAGGGAACCAACCTTAGAGGGGCTGTACGCAAGAACCCTTTCATGGTCCGGGACCGATGATATCGAGACACAGATCTCGGTCATTACCGGCTATCCGGTTTTAATGGAAATAGCAAAAAATTTATCCCTTATACCCCAGGGCGCTGAAATCGTGGATCCTAAAATCGTCGCGGCCGTGGATCGACTCAAATCCAAGCTCCATGTCCAGAGGGAAAGCTACACGAATATCCTTGATATAATGGTTACGGATCCTGCCCCCTTATTTGCCCAGCGTTTGGCCAACGAAGTGGCCGTTACCTACAAGAGGATCCATGCCGAACAACAGGGAAAACGAACGATAGACGCCCTGAACTACATAGACGACCAGTTGAAAAAGGTGCGACAGAAATTCAAAGATGCGGAAGAGGAATTCAATAATTACAGTCAGAGCAACCAGTTGATCTCCATTGATCTTCAAAGCGAAAATCTTTTAATAAGGAAAAAAGAGATCGGCGATGAAATTCGTAAACAGAATGACATGAAAAGCGAGCTTAAGGCCGTTCTGGTCAGAGTGGAAAACTTCATTAAAAATCCATCCTCCTCCGATACGAACTTTTACGCGACAAACGCAAGCCCTCAGTATCAGGCCACGAATAACAGCCTCGTGGAGCTCCTCCTGAAAAGAGATACCTTGCTTGAAAATTATACATCCCAGCATCCTGAAGTAGTAGCCGTCGGATTTAAGATAATCGAAAATGCGCGGAAAATGGTACTGCTTCTCAAAATACAGATGGATAATATCGAAAAAAAGAAGGCCGAATTGGTGAAAGAACTCGAGGAAGTTGATCGAAAAACGAACCATCTGATGGAAAAAAAGCTGGAATTTGATCGCTTGAAAAGAGAAGTCGACTTTTACAGAGGTATGACCGCCGATCTTGAGAAAAAAAATCAGGAGGCGCTTATCAGAAAGGCTGAAAAACCGGAAGAGGTGGTTATTGTAAAACCCGCCTCATTTCCCACAAGGCCGATTAATCCCCCAAAACATGTGGCTACGGGATTCATGGGGATGATGATCGGTATCGTACTCGGACTGGTCTTGGCCTTTGTCATTGAGACTTTTGATACATCTCTCGGCACCATCGAGGATGTGGAAGAAACATTGGGTGCGAAGGTCCTGGGGGTTATTCCTCATGCGGATGCTAAAGAGATCATCGGGAGAATAAAGGACCGGTACCCCAAAGGAATCGATGAGTACTCTGAAAAAACGATCATTAATCTGGTATCCCATTTCGCTCCCAAGACCATGATATCGGAAAGCTTCAGGGCGCTCAGAACAAACATCCATTTCAGAGAGGGAGAAAACAAGATAAAGACAATTGCCATAACCAGTACCTCTCCTCAAGAAGGCAAGACGATGGTTTCCGCCAATTTAGCCATAAGCTTGGCCCAGGCAGGTCTTAAGACTTTATTGGTGGGATCCGACCTGAGAAAACCCATGCTGGCAAAGATCTTCGGATTGGAGATCAGTCCCGGTCTGACGGATATTATCCTTGGAAGTTACTCCTGGTCCGATACCGTGAAGACTGTTACGGATATCATCATGGGTAGAATAACCATAGATGAAATAATGATGACACCCGGCATGGATAATCTCCATATCATAACAAGCGGAAATATACCCCCAAATCCTGCCGAACTGATTGAATCAAATCGTCTGAAGGAGTTTATTGAAGAGGCGGAAAAAGAATATGATATCATACTATTCGATTCGACGCCGGTCCTGTCGGCGGCCGACGCGGCCATACTGGGAACAAAAGTGGACGGGGTACTCATCGTCTACCGTGTCGGAGAGGTGTCGAGAGGCCTGCTGAAAAGAACTTCAAACCAGTTGGAACAGGTTAATTGCAATATCATAGGCGTTATCCTTAACGGCATGAAGCCCGACATAAGCCCCGATTTTCAGGATTATAAATATTATAAATATTACTCCTATTATGGTGAAGAAGATAAAGGAGAAAGGCATAAGAAAAGGTTATGGCCCTTTTCCCTTGGCAAAGGGGGCGGGCATGAGGGTTTGTCGCCCAGAGATGAATCTTTCCCCTTGAACGGAGATGCTGCTCTTCATGTAAAAGAAAGGAAAAGGGTCCGCCCTTTCCTGAGGGGATCCCTCATGATCGTGGCTCTGCTCTTTCTGACAATCGGTATCCTCTGGCAAAACGGGATAATTGAGCCTGAAAGGCTTCTGAATAGGACGAAATCCGTTCATGTTTCCGATAAAAAGGCCCCTGTTTCCATAAAATCTCCTATTGAAACCGCTGAAAAGGAGTCCCCCGCCATTCCGGTGAAATCCGGGGTCATGGAAGACACGGGCCCGGTCAAGGCCCATGATATTACTCCGGAAAAAGCTGTTTCACAACCCAATAGTCTTCAGGAAGAAAAACAGGTTATCGGGCCGGCGGAATATAAATATCAACCGGAGTCCTATCCCTATTCGATCGCCCTTGGTTCCTTTCGGACCAGGGAAAGAGCGGGTCAGGCACTTATACCCTATGAACAAAAGGGCCTTTCCCCGATTGTGGTCAAGGTCAATTTAAAAGAAAAAGGGGAGTGGTACAGGGTATACGCCGGGCATTTCCGGGATGAGGGACTGGCCCAGAGAACGATCCAGGATTATGGCCTGCCGGAAGCGGTCGTGAGGAAAACCGCCTATGCCAACCTGATCGGTATCTATAGGAAATCAAATGAGCTTGATTCCATGATTCAATCGGCGAAAGAGCTTGGCTATTCACCATACACGATAAAAATTCAGGATGACAGATCCGCCCTTTTTATAGGTGCCTTTATGACGAGGGAAGGTGCTCAGGAACAGAATCGAAAGTTGCGATCGGAGGGCATCCCGGGCCAGGTGGTCAAACGTTGAAATCGAACCGCTTAATCAGGGCACAAGCTTAGACTATTTTCGTCCTGGATATCTTCCAATCCATCCTTCGTCGTTCATTTTTTTATAGGAATGGGTATATTTCATGGGATAGGCGGGTCAAGGTTCAAGGTTAAAACATGCACAATGGAGTGT
>CAYTUL010000295.1:0-5797 GCA_964441135.1 uncultured Desulfobacteraceae bacterium
CGCTAAAAGCATGGTGACGGAAGACAGGATCATCATGAATAGGGTCACACTGAGAAGATAATTCGTTACAATGATCAGTGTTTCTCCCAGCACAAGCATGGGAAAGATATAGATCAGAAATTTTCCCCACAAAAGCCTTTTGGTGGAAAGGGGTGAGGATTGAAGGATCCAGAAGGACCTGCCCTCCGAGCTGATTGCAGGATAGATGAAGCGCACGGATACCGCGGAAATAACGAAACTGGCGAGTCCCAGGTTTAGAAAGGCAATCACGTTCTGCAGGAATTCCAGCCGGATGGGGCTCCTTTCCAGGGGCAGCACGCTGAAGTTATAGAGGTAAACCACCACAAGGGCCCCGAGAAGGAGTAACTGAGACCACTGGGTGTTGTCGCGGAAAAAGTTGCGAATTTCCTTGTCCATGATCGAAGCGAGGTCATCTCCAAGGGGCTTTTTTACGACTCGTATAAACAGGTCCAGGATCCCCCGGCCGCCGCGTCTCCGCTTTGCTTCCTGTGACTTTGAAAACCCGGTGAAATAGATGTTTTCGGCCACCCATATGTTGATAACGATCACGGCCGCGGCCGTACTCCATAAAAGCCCGACCTCAAAGAGCCGGTCCTTCCCGGCGTGCCCCTTCAGGAAGTCCCAGAGGATCTCCGTTAACCAGTGAGTCGGAAGGTAGGGTGAATCCGGGGTGTTAAGGGCGCTGACATACTGCATGACACTGAAAAAGGCGTCCGGGTCCACGAGCCTCTCGGGCCTCAGGAACCGGAACAGGAGATAGACGGCCACGATAATGAAAATGACCAGGAGCATGATGATATCCCGGGTCCTCTGGGCCGGGAATATACTGACCATGATCATGGTAAAGAGAAGGCCCAATCCCCCAGCGATGATGATCAGGGCAAATCCGGAATGCAGGAGGGATCCATAAAACCCGGGTCCGGGCCTGTAAACATAGGCATAGGCCATCATGATGGGCAGGCCGAAAATGATAACCATCCATGAACTGTCGACCAGCGTATAGATCGACCTGCTGAGAAAGACCTCTTCCAGACGGGAAGGAGAGGAATGGTAGAGATCCAGATCCGCGGACAGGTAGAGGTTCGAGAGGGACGTTATGATATTGCTGAAGATTAAAAGGGAAAAAAAGGTCAAAAAAATCATGGCGAGAAGATGGTGGGCTAACAGATCCCCGATGACTTCCACGGATTGAAAATAGATCAGCATACGGCTCGCGAGGACGAACATTAGGACCCAAAAGGCACATCCCACCACCCCCATGATCAGGGCCCTCTTGCGAAAACCGGATTTCGCCCCGGAGAACCCGTTTTTCAGGCCTAATATTCTCGGGCTAAGAAGCCGAAAGAGGTTTTTCATGGGCTATCCTCTTTCCCTCCGTCAGTTTTAGAAAGACCTTTTCCAGGCTGCCGTCGACTCCCGACTGCCTTTTCAATTCCTGAGCCGTCCCAGTCGCAATAATCTTTCCGGCCTGAATAATGGCGATCTCCTGGCAGACCTCCTGGGCTACTTCAAGGGAGTGGGTGGACATAAAAATCGTTTTTCCGAGGCCTGCCTGATCCCTGAAGATATCCTTGACCAGCCTGGCTCCCTTGGGGTCGAGGCCCACCATGGGTTCGTCGACAATGAGGACAGCCGGATCATGGATCAGCGCCCCGCACATCACGAGCCTCTGCTTCATGCCGTGTGAATAGCTCTCAATCAGTTCATCGGCCCAATGGCTTAACTCAAAGAGTTCGAGGATTTCAAAAAGGCGCCTGTTCAGTGCGGAAGAATGATTCAGACCGTAAAGCCCCGCGATAAACCGCAAGAATTCGACGCCGGTCAGTTTTTCATAGAGAAACGGGCGGTCGGGGATGAAACCGCTGCACTTTTTAACACCTGATGGATCCATGGCTATATCCATCCCGTTTATGATTATCCGCCCGCTCGTGGGCTTCAGGATTCCGGCCATCATCCTTATGGTGGTCGTCTTGCCCGCACCGTTCGGACCCAGGAAACCGTAGATAATCCCCTTCTTTACCTCTAAATCCAGGTTATCGACGGCCCTGAGACCCTTATAAACCTTTGTCAGACCCCTGAGCTCAATCATATCCAAAATCAAGCACCTCGATTTTTAGTTTACCTATTAGTCCAATGATTTCCACCTGTTTTTCCAGATTTCCATGCATTAGTCTGATATGACTCACGTCGGCGGGCATCTGTTTCAGGGTTGCATCCATTGAGATCCACTCGCCCACAAAGGCCTCCGTCCATGCGTGATAGAAAAATCTATTCCGGCTATAGACAAGGCCCACGCTCAACCTGGCCGGGATTCCCACTGCCCGGAGAAGGGCGGTCAGGAGGGTTGCATGCTCGTTACAGTCCCCTACCCTGGTCCGAAGGACCTCAAGGGCGCTCGGGACGCTTATCACCGGCCTCTTTTCCAGATTATCATAGACCCAGTTCAGCATCTTTCTCGATACGGAGACCGGGTTGTTATCATTCCCGGCAATGTCATGGGCCTTTTCCACGATCTCTTCTGCGTCGCTTTCAATATTAAACTCCGCCTTTAAAAACGGGGAGAGCGAATCATCCGGTCCATTGTAAGGTATGGTATACGTTGCCTGAAAGGGTTCCTTCTCTCGATCGATCTCTAAGACCCCATTCCTGAATCTCTGGCGACCGGAGTTCCAGTCTTGCTTCATGCTTCCGGCATCTTCAATACCCTTTAGCTTCAATCGCAGGGTACTCAGTTTACCCGGTCTGGGAAGTTGCCTGTCGACCTCCACGGCGGCCATTTCGTAAAAATCCTCTCCCCCGCCCCCTTCAATATCCAACGGGGCGTTGGCCGGGCTCGATTTGATCATCTTCAACCCCATAAACCCCTCTTCCTTGAGAATCTCGCCGTTTTCATCGATCCAGAAGGTCATTCCCTTTCCCCACATCTCCGTTTGGATTCGAAAGGCGTGATATTCGATCTTGTTGATCTTCAGATTCTCTCTCCCGGCTACCCTCAGGACGGCAGCCTTTTGGGCCATGGTGGACGGGTCAAAAAAGGGTAATCTGAAACTGTCGCCGACATGAAGATCCATGGTTTTGAACATGGGACCCATCCCGGAGGTGATCATCGGGGGTTCGGATAATTGTATCTTCTGGCTGCGCTGTCTTCTTCCCCTTCCGGACTTGATGAGGATCTGATTGCCCTCTACTTTCCCGGAGATAATCGTGTTGACCACACCCGAGCTCATCTTGAAAAAGAAATTCTTCAGTACAAATTTTTGATCCACATTGGACTGGGTAAGCGCGTAAACACCCCTGCCCATACCCATAAGATTAAGCTTTAAAAAAAGTTCGTCCTGAATAAAATAACCCTCCTCAAAGGGCTTTATCATGTTTACCGAATATCCTACCTTTTTATCCTTGAGATAGATCTCTTTCCATTCACGCTTAGCGGACGCTATGACCGTTGAACTGCCGCTGTCACCCTCCTCTTTGGGCCCCTGTTCCATGGAGGTCGTCTTCCTGATCAGTATCCCCATCATGACAATCCAGAAGGCGACCAGGATGACTCCGATCAGGTTGAATTTCCAATTTCTGACAAACATTATGAATATCCTCTTTCCTTTGTGCATACTCCCTTCGATTTATTCCTGATTCCCGGATATTCCTCCAATACATAACCAAAAAATTGGTTTAAGTATTTAAATTAATATATTGATATAATAGACTAAAATATGATGAATCAAATAGGGTATCCTATTTTTTCTAATAACCGGCGGGCATTGGATAGAAGGGTGGAGAACGCATCAGGGTGCAAGCCGGCACCTTCAACGACTTTATGCGCAAATTCTTCCGTCATTAAATCATGCACGGAGTGGGCATCGGAGTCTAATATTAACCTGGCCCCGGTCTCTTCGGCTAATCTGGCCACATGGCCGTTGGTAAAGCTGTGACCGGCCCTGGCGGAAATTTCCAATAACACTCCCTTCTCGGCCGCCAATCTCGCTTCTGCAGGGGATATCAGACCGGGATGAGCCAATATATCGATCCCGGCTTCCAGGCCGGCCCTGTTTGTACCCATGGCAACGGGTTCAACAATGCTCTCACCATGGAGAATAACGAGTTTGGCCCCCAACTCCCGTGCCTTAACAACAAAAGAGCCGATTGATTCCGGCGGGATGTGAGTAAGCTCCACCCCTGGTATTACCTTGACGGACTGGGACCCGTTAAGGTGCTCCGCTACCCGGACAATTCTCGGAATAATAAAATCGATGTTGGAAGAATCAGAATGGTCGGTAATAGCAACAGCGGAATAATTCAGGGACTCAAATCTTCTGATAAGCTCAGAGGGTATTAATTGTCCATCACTGAACAGGGTATGCGTGTGCAGATCGATCATGAGATGGCTTACATCTTGTACTTTCCAAAATCCTCCGGATTAAGGCCTTCAAGAATCTCCTGCCATTTCTTTCCCTCTTCTGATTTATCTTCGGGTTCCGCCTTCAGATCAATCTGTTTCGATTTCTCAATAACCTCCTCTGCCACAAACACGGGCGCGTCCACCCTGAGAGACAGGGCCAACGCATCACTGGGCCGGGCATCAATGGTCATTTCCTTTCCCTTGTAGGTGATATGGATCAGGGCATAATAGGTATTGTTTTTTAAATCACAGACCTCAATTTTGGCAACCTTGACATCTATCATTTCAAGGATATTCTTGAGAAGATCATGGGTCATTGGCCGTGAGAACTGGATACCTTCAAGCTCGCTCGCTATGGCCGTCGCTTCAAGCAGACCGATCCATATGGGAAGGGTTTTTTCGCCATTGATCTCTTTAAGGATAACGATCGGGCTGTTTGTCAGGGGATCAACGGTTAATCCGGATATGATCATGGGTCTTAACATGCCTGCCTCCCTTGAGTCTTTTTGGTTGCGGGTTACTATATATTGTTAAACATACTTACTTGTTTGTCAACATAACTTTCCTATTACTCAGAATATATCCCTGTTGCTCCCGGATATTTAAGTTGGCAGAACGCGTACATTAGACTATAAATCAAAGGGAAATCGGTTGGAAAAAGGAAATAATACCGTCCGTATTATCCCGCCAACAGGATCTGTCCGGATAAATGAAGAAATATCGAAGAAAAATACAATACCCCTATGTACTTGATCATAAGCCGGGATTCTTTTTAAGCGGACTCCTGTACCGGCTTTTTAAAAAAGTCAAGATCCACGAGGGCATGAAAGATTCTCTGAAACAGATGCAGCGCAAGGGGACCCTGGTTTATGCCATCAAGTACAGGGGGCTTCTTGATTATCTCCTCTATCATTACACCCTGCGGAGAAGGCGCCTCCCCTATCCGAAAATCGCCTTTGACCTGAATATATCCCTGGTCTTGCCCCTTGGCAGGCTTTTCGCCGTCCTGTTCTCACAGGTCCCGGCCCTTTTAAGATTCGGCAAGGTGCCGAGTCCCTATAAAACGGGTTTCTACGGCCGGGCCATAGAACGGAGGGTCCCCGCCCTTATATCCCTGCTCGATCCGGAGGGTTTTAAAAAATCATTTGTCTATTCCGAAAAAGACCATATACAGTTTCTGCTCGAAATCCAGAGAAATATGAACCGGCCCATATTTATCGTCCCCCAGCTCATCCTGTTCACAAAAACTCCTGAGAAGGAGTACCCCGGTCTTGCCGAAATCCTCTTTGGGTACAAGGATAATATCGGGCTGCTCCGAAAGGTTATCCTTTTTTTCAGACATTATCCCACCACCCTTATCGACTTCGGCAGCCCCGT
>CAYTUL010000296.1:0-5797 GCA_964441135.1 uncultured Desulfobacteraceae bacterium
AATGCTGAATGCTGATAGCGCGAATCCATAAACGATAGTTTATGGATGAGCACTAGGTAGGGCAAAAGGAGACTTCAATCATGAATGAAGAGAAAACGGAAACGCAAAATCTCGCGGATAAGTATATGTTCCAGACATATGCCCGTTTCCCTGTAACCCTGATCAGGGGGGAAGGTTGTCGGGTCTGGGATGAAGGGGGAAAGGAATACCTTGATTTTGTCGGAGGAATCGCGGTATGCGCCCTGGGACATAGTTCTCCCGTCGTAAGCAGAGCCTTGGAGGAACAGTCAAGGAAGCTGGTTCATGTATCGAATCTTTACTACACCATACCCCAGGTAGACCTGGCGAGGCTGTTGGTGGAGAACTCCTTTGCAGACAGGGTCTTCTTCTGCAACAGTGGGGCCGAGGCGAATGAGGCGGCCATGAAGTTAGCCCGCCGTTACTCGAATGAGAAATTCGGCGGCAACCGCCACAGGATCATTTCCATGAAGGGCTCCTTTCATGGAAGGACGATGGCCACCCTGTCCGCGACGGGACAGGAAAAGATAAAGATCGGTTATGATCCCCTTTTAGAAGGTTTCAAATTCGTACCCTTTAACGACGTTCCGGGTCTGAGGGAGGCCGTGGATGAATCCGTGTGCGCGGTCATGCTCGAACCCATTCAGGGTGAAGGAGGCGTGATCTGCCCGGAGGCCGGTTATCTTCAGGAGGTACGCAAGATCTGTGATGAACGAAATCTCCTCCTCATATTTGATGAGGTCCAGTCGGGCATGGGGCGGACGGGTAGACTTTTCGCCTATGAGCATTTCGGCGTTACGCCGGATATTATGACCCTCGCCAAGGCATTGGGGAACGGTCTTCCCATCGGCGCCATGCTTGCAAGGGAGGAGTTAAGCGGTGCCTTCGGTCCGGGAAGTCACGCCACGACGTTTGGCGGAACTCCCCTGGTAACGGCTGTCGCCGGGGCCGTCTTAAGGTCGTTGCTGAATGACGGCTGGCTTGATAACTGCCGGAGCATGGGGGAATATCTGAAGACGAGACTGGTGGAATTTCAGAAGAGGTACGATTTCATAAAAGAGATAAGGGGGCTTGGACTGATCCAAGGCATGGAAATTGAGATGGAAGGGGCGCCCTTGGTAAAGGCCTGCATGGAAAAGGGTTTTTTAATCAACTGCGCCCAGGAGAAAGTGCTTCGATTTATTCCGCCGCTTATCGTTGGAACAGAAGAGATTGATCTTTTGATCGAAACACTCGGTGAGATACTGGAGAAGCTTTAAATGGAAAAAGACCTGTTAACCATAAAAGACCTGGTTGAATCGGAAATCATGGCCCTTATTGACAGGGGCCTTGAGCTAAAGGCCGAAGGCCGGAATGCCGCTAAATCTCTTACCGGCTATACCCTCGGCCTCATGTTTGACAAGGCCTCGACCAGGACAAGGGTCTCCTTTCAGGCCGCAATGTTCAGGCTGGGAGGGCAGACCCTGTTCCTGAGCCGGGACGATACCCAGATGTCAAGGGATGAGACAATCGCGGATACGGCACGTGTGCTTTCCCGCTACCTTGATGCCCTTGTAATCAGGACCTATTCCCAGGAAACTATTGAGGAAATGTCGAGATGGTCGGATATCCCCGTGATAAACGCGCTGACGGACCTTTACCATCCCTGTCAGGTCCTGAGCGATCTCATGACCGTCAAGGAGAAGAAGGGGTCCCTTAAAGACCTGAAGATCGCGTGGATAGGTGACGGGAATAATGTGGCCCATTCATGGATCAATGCCGCGCGGATTGTCGGGTTTGAGCTGATCCTCGCCTGTCCCCGCAAATATCCTCCCATGAAGGAGGTATTAGAAGGCGCCGGGGAAAATGTCCGGTTGACGGAGGACCCCGTGGAAGCGGTCGGGGGAGCGAATGTCATTAACACGGATGTCTGGGCCAGCATGGGTCAGGAAAATCAAAAGGATCAGAGGCTGTCCGACTTCAGGGGTTTCCAGGTGGATGAATCCCTGGTTCGAATGGCTGATCCCGATGTCCTGGTAATGCACTGTCTGCCAGCTCACCGGGGAGAGGAGATCACGGCGGATGTCCTGGACGGCCCCCATTCCATCGTGTTTGACCAGGCCGAAAATAAACTCTATCTTCACCAGGCCCTTTTAGAGAAGATGTTAATGAGGGGATGATATCAATAAACACTTCGGAGGAATATGTTTTGGGTAATGATATCAAAAAGATCGTGTTGGCCTATTCCGGCGGTCTTGACACATCCGTCATCCTTTCCTGGCTACAGGAGACCTATGCCTGTCCCGTGATCGCCTATGCCGCTGACCTCGGGCAGGGAGATGAGGTCCGGGGCATAGAAAGGAAGGCGATGGATACGGGCGCGGAAGACGTGATCGTGGAAGATCTAAAGGAGGAGTTTGTAAATGGATTCGTCTGGCCAGCCATGAGGGCGAATGCCGTATACGAATCGGGCTACCTCTTAGGGACTTCCCTGGCAAGGCCCCTGATCGCTATGAAACAGGTGGAAGCGGCGAGGAGATTGGGTTGCGACGCCGTGAGTCATGGCGCAACGGGCAAGGGCAACGATCAGGTGAGGTTTGAAATGACCTATACGGCCCTTGATCCGTCCCTGAAGATTATAGCACCCTGGAGGATATGGAATTTTAAGGGTAGGGAAGATCTTGTGGAATACGCACGATCAAAGAATATTCCGGTTCCGGTTACAAAGGAGAAACCCTATTCCAGCGACAGAAACCTCCTCCACATCAGTTTTGAAGGCGGGATCCTGGAGGATCCCTGGAGGGAACCGGATGAGGAGATGTTCGTAATGACCGTCTCTCCGGAGAATGCCCCTGATAAGCCTACTTACATAGAAATAGAATTTAAAAACGGAAGCCCCGTGGCCGTGGACGGCCGGGCCATGTCGCCGGCAACCCTCTTGGCCCATTTGAACGGCCTGGGAGGGAAAAACGGGATCGGTCGAATAGACATGGTCGAAAACCGTTACGTCGGAATGAAATCAAGAGGCGTATATGAGACACCCGGCGGGACCATCCTGAGAAGGGCCCATCAGGCTATCGAGTCGATAACGATGGACCGTGAAGTGATGCATATCCGTGACGGGCTTATTCCCCGGTATGTCGAAATGATCTACTATGGCTACTGGTTCTCTCCTGAAAGGGAGCTCCTCCAATCCCTTATTGATGAAACACAGAAGAATATCACGGGCATTGTCAGGCTGAAGCTCTATAAGGGCACCTGCATGACGGTGGGCAGAAAGTCCGGTTGTTCCCTGTATGACCCCAATTACGCGACTTTTGAGGGAGAAGATGTATACAACCAGAAGGACGCCGAGGGCTTCATCAGGCTGAATGCCCTGCGCCTTAAAATCGCGAACCTGCTGGGGAGAAGATAGATGACTGAAAAAGTATGGGGGGGTCGTTTCCAGGAGAATATCAACGAGACGGTTGACGCGTTCAATTCGTCGATCCGTTTTGACAGGAGGCTCTACGCCCAGGACATTGAGGGAACCATCGCCCATTGCCGCATGTTGGCCAAACAGAAGATCATAGGGGATGAGGAGGCCTCCCTGATAATCAGTGCCCTGGCCGAGGTCAGTAGAGAAATGGACAGGGGCGAATTCCCCGCGGATGACGACCATGAGGATATTCACACGCTCGTTGAAAAGGCTCTCATAGAAAAGGTCGGTACGATAGGGGAAAAGATACACGCGGGCCGGAGCAGGAATGACCAGGTTTCCCTGGACGTCAGATTATACGTCAGGAAGGCTATCGGGAAGACAACCGGCCTGATCAGGGAGATGCAGAAGGCGTTGGTCGATCTCGCGGAAAAAAACATCGATCTGATAATGCCAGGCTACACCCATCTTCAGCCCGCGCAGCCGGTTCTCCTCGCCCATCATCTCCTCGCATACTTCGAGATGTTGAGAAGGGACGGGCAGCGTTTCAGGGAATGCCTTGCGAGGGTGAACGTCCTTCCCCTGGGGAGCGCCGCCCTGGCCGGCACGACATTTGATCTCGACCGGGAGATGGTAGCAGAAGAGCTGGGTTTTGACGAGATATCCAATAACAGCATGGACGCCGTGAGCGACAGGGATTTTGTCCTGGAATATCTTTTTGCCTCTTCGGTGCTGATGATGCACCTGAGCCGCCTCAGTGAAGAATTCATCCTGTGGTCGAGCAGGGAGTTTGGCTTTATGTCTCTTCCGGACGCATTCTGCACGGGAAGCAGCATTATGCCCCAGAAAAAAAATCCCGATATCCTCGAGCTGATCAGGGGCAAGACGGGAAGGGTCTATGGCAACCTTATGGCCCTTTTGACCGCCATGAAAGGACTCCCCCTGACCTATAACAAGGACATGCAGGAGGATAAGGAAGCCCTGTTTGATACCGTCGACACGGTGGATCAATGCCTGACGGTAATCAGTATGCTCCTCAAAGAGATCTCCTTTAACGGGGAAACCATGAAATCGGCCTTGAAAGAGGGATACCTCATGGCGACCGATCTCGCCGACTACCTGGTGAGAAACGGGATGACCTTCAGGAAGGCCCATGACATCGTTGGGAAGATCGTACTTTTCGCCATTGACAGGAAAAAATACTTGCATGAACTCACACTACAGGAATTGAAAGGGTTTACCAGGCAGATCAACACGGATGTCTTCGAGTGGCTTGATCCCGTATCCGCAATAGATAGAAGGAATCTTCCGGGCGGAACCGGGTCGGAGGTAGTTAAACAAAGCATAGCAAGGGCCAAAAGGGAGGTTGAATCTTGATTTCCATTCGAATCATCCCCCTTTTCCTTTTATTAACGATGCTTTTATCCGGAGCTGCCTGCGGAAAGAAGGCCCCTCCAAGGCTGCCCGGGAGTGAATCCAGCGTGAGCCAGGTCCTGAATGATTCTTCCGTGTCCCGTAAATTCTAAATAGTCATGAATCCACCCCGATAGATCGGGATGAGAAATGATTCGAATTTAAATAATACTCAGAGGGTATAGGCCTCTGCCCCCTTTAGGGGCTTCCTTATACCATCTGTTCTACTGGTGGTTACTGATTCCGAAAGTGAGGGATTGTATATCGATCATGCATCATTTCCATTATAAAAACCGGGCCCTATATTGTGAAGAGACACCGGTGGCGCATATAGCCGGAGAGGCAGGGACCCCTTTCTATCTCTATTCCCATGCCACACTTCAGAGGCACTTTAGGGCCTTCGATGATTCTTTCCGGGGGATTAAGCATCTGACCTGCTTCTCCGTGAAATCAAACTCCAACCTGGCCGTCCTGAGACTTTTTGTGAGGGAAGGGGGAGGTGTGGATATCGTTTCCGGCGGGGAGCTCTATCGTGCCCTCAGGGCAGGAGTGGATCCAGGAAAGATCGTCTATTCAGGGGTGGGTAAAAAGACGGAGGAGCTCGAGTACGCCCTGAATTCGAATATCCTCATGTTTAACGTGGAGTCATCCCAGGAACTGCGGCGGTTAAACGACGTGGCTGCCCGGATGAAAAGGCAAGCCAGGGTATCGATCCGGGTCAATCCGGATGTGGATCCCAGGACTCATCCCTATATCTCCACAGGGCTCAGGGAAAACAAGTTCGGAATCGAAATTAAAAAATCCGTGGAAGAATACATTTCCGCGTCGAAGCTGAGTAACCTGATCATTGCGGGCGTATCCTGTCATATCGGCTCCCAGCTCACGGATGTCGCCCCCTTTGTCGATGCCCTCGGCAAATTAAAGGACCTCATCCATGAACTGAAGCAGGCCGGTATTCCTGTTCTATAC
>CAYTUL010000297.1:0-5787 GCA_964441135.1 uncultured Desulfobacteraceae bacterium
TTAGCCTCAAATCTATATCTCCTTGAAAAGAAACATCATACCGGATATCCATCTTTAGGCGTAGCCGGATAACCATGACCCGGCCTAAAAGACCGGGTTTTTTAAAATCAAATAAATAAATTGAAACCATTTTGATCTTTTAGGGATATTAACATGTAAAGGGCGGAGAACATGGATGGCTGCGCATGAAATCACAGATGCGGACATATCAAGGGGTTGCAGGCAGAACAATCCCTCGGCCTGGCGCCATCTGGTTCGGACCTATACACCGCTGGTTTACCGGCTTTCATTACGCATGCTGCGGGACCGGCAGGAAGCTGAAGACGCGAGTCAGGAGGTATTTATGAACGTTTACCGGTCTATCACGAGCCATGATCCAACCCGTCCGCTGGCACCCTGGTTAGCGCGCATCACCTACCATAGCTGTCTCAAGCGCCTTTCCAAAATCAAATCAATTGTGGAAAGAGAACGAGAGCTGAATGAAAGGGATCTCCCCGATGAAGACCGTCCCATAACCCCTGAGAGCAACATGGACAGCAGGCAGATGTCGGAAAGGGTTCTGAGGGCGCTCGATCGGCTTCCCGCGCAGGACAGGGCCTTGGTGATGATGCGTTATCGCGAGGGTTTCAGTGACAGCGAAATTGCCGAATCTACAAACATGCCCGTAGGAACGGTGAAGACACGATTGCATCGTGCCCGGGGCCGGTTAAAGAAATGGCTGGCTCCATTGATGGAAGAGGTATCCCCATGATGACCCACATATTTGACGACCGCATAGAGGACTATCTGAACGGCCTGCTCTCGGAAGAAGACACGGGACGTTTTGAACAGGACCTGTTAAAGGAGGATCTGGCGGCTGAATTCCGGGAAGTCCTGTTTATGAGGGAATTGCTCAGGGATCTCCCTCCCCATGATCCGCCGCCCGGTCTGATTGAAAGGATTGAAAAATCCCTTGCGTTGGAAACATCCCGCGCGGGCAGGGAACCGGAACCCGGCAAAAGATCAAGGCTCGGACAAATGGTGAACGTCTTCAAATGGAGTTTCTCCTGGCCCGTGTACGCCTTGGCGGGGATTTCAGACGGCTCGGGCGCTGTGAAAGAATCACTCTCAGGTATCAATACCGTCAGCTATTCCCTCGGCCCCCTACGAGAGCCGGCCCGAAAAGGAATCAGGTCTATCCGGTTTCCTAAAAAACCCTTGTGGAAAATAGCCCTATCCAGGCTTTGGTGAGGACTTTTACAATGATAGCAACGGGTCTCACATATATCGGTACGATTATCGGTCTCCTGCTCCTGGTATTGCTGGTGGTACCCTTTCGAATCCGTCTGACCGGCCAGGCGGATGACCGGAAAGGGCTGAGCTATAAGTTAAGCCTGGATTGGGCCTTCGGCGTTGTTGAAATCATCGCGGTTCATGGGAAACCCTTCGGCATCTTTTTTTTCGGCTTCAGGATAGGAAGCTTTTCAATAGAATCGTGGAAAAGGGAAAAAAAGGAAAAAGAACCCAAAAAGAAAAGGTTTTCAGTCCGAATCCTTTTCCAATGGATAAAGGAGCACTTTCAACAGATCCTTATGATTCTCAAAGGATTTGCCCGTGCTTTCTTTTTAAAGGGATATATCGAGGGGTGGATTGGCCTTCCGGATCCGGCAGACACCGCTCGAATAGGTCTTTTGTGCCGACAGATAAGGATCTCAAAGGACCGATTTAAACTAACCGTTGGTTGCGTATATGATCGTGAAATCATTAAGATAAACGCGAGGGTTCAAGCCACTCTGATTATCGGTTATCTCGGATTGGTCGCCCTGAGACTGATCCTTGAAAAAGAGACCCGGGTAATGCTCCGTGGCCTGGCCCGGACTTAAAGGAAGGAGGTTTGATCATGATTGATGTAAAAGGAATAATATCTTTAATCGGTGAACGTCTAAAAACCCTTGCCCGGGATAATGCCACTATCTCGAAGCCCGTATCCGTCGGCGATCGCCATGTTTTACCCCTTTGCGAACTTAGCCTGAACTTCGGGGGCGGGGGCGGAACCAGTGAAGGTCTGGAGAAAGGTGAACAACAAAACGGACAGGGTACGGGCAGCGGTGTCGGAGGAGCCGCGAGGGCCGTTCCCGTGGCCGTGGTAGTAGTGGATGGCCGTGACGTTCGAGTCGAGACATTCGGAAAATAGGACCCAAATACAACCTATGGAGGATACGATGGAAAACGTGATTGAAATATTAGAAGAAATGGTTGAAACCCTGTCGGATACGGCCAAGAGTGATGTCGTCGTCGGCAAGGAGATTGAACTCGGGTCGGCCCGGATTGTGCCGCTTTCAAAGGTAAGCCTCGGCTTTGGCGGAGGTGGGGGTGAAGGTGATCAACAATTCGGTCATGGCAAGGATAAAAAAGATAAATCGACAAGAGGCAAAGGCATCGGTGCGGGCGCCGGTGGAGGCGCGAAGGTCAGGCCGGTGGGAGTGATTATCTTTACGGAAGATGGTGTCCGGGTGGAAGGGATACCCGATAAGAAAGGACCCTTCGATAAAATCTTTGATAAGATCCCGGATATTATCGAGTTTGCCAGGAAGAACAAGTAGTACTCATCCAGAAATGGACCGTTTCCGGATGGACATGTTGATCCCTGCGAATTCCCGATGGCGGGCAAGGGGGAGGATTAGGATCAAGGGTGGACCAATAACATCTTATCCGATGAAAATTCTTCCCCTTGCACCTCATAGAACCGGGACAGAAGATCCGGGACCGTTAGGTCTTTTTTCTCCTTCCCACTCACATCCATGATGACCCTGCCCATGTGAAGCATAATCAATCGATTTCCGAATAAAAGGGCCTGCTTCATGTTATGTGTCACCATCAGGGTTGTCAGCTTCAATTCATTGATAATCCTGTTAGTCAGGTCCAGGATCTGGTTCGCCGTCTTCGGGTCCAGCGCCGCGATGTGTTCGTCCAAAAGCAGGATTTCCGGATGGACCAGGGTGGTCATGATCATGGTCAATGCCTGCCTCTGGCCTCCGGAAAGAAGGCCCACTTTATCCTGGAGCCGGCCCTCCAACCCCAGCCCGAGGACCCGGAGTTTTTCCCTGAATAGATCCCTGTCCCGCCTCTTTACCCCTATTCTTAGACCCCTCTTGGCGCCCCGTTTCTTGGCTAAGGCGAGATTCTGTTCTATACTCAAGGCCGAGCAGGTACCAAGGAGGGGGTCCTGAAACACCCGCCCGATGAACCGCGCCCTTTTATGCTCCGGCCACAGGGTAATGTCCCTGTCGTTGAGCGTCACCATGCCCCAGTCCGGGAGATGGGAACCCGCCACGCAGTTTAAGAGGGTCGATTTCCCCGCACCGTTGGACCCGATGATGGCCACGAAATCGCCCGGCAAAATATCAAGGTTAATATTATCCAGAGAAAGGACCTCATTGATACTGCCCCGGTTGAAATATTTGGTTATGGATTTCAGTGATATCATCCCCTCTGAAACCTTTCCTTTATTTTTGGGGCGACCAGCGCCGCGACGACCAGCATTGCCGTGATCAGGTTAAGGTCGCTTGGCGTAAAGGAAATTCTTCCCCACCTTATTCCAAGGGCCAGGGCAATGGCGATTCTGTATATGATGGACCCCATGAGAACGGCTATACAGGCACGGGAAATACTGCTTTTCCCGAATACGGTTTCCCCCATGATAACAGAGGCGAGGCCGGCGATAATGGTCCCCACCCCCATGTTTACGTCGGATGCCCCCTGGTTCTGAGCGATCAGCGCACCGCTGAAGGCCACCAGGGCATTGGAAATGCCGACACCAAGAATAACGACATTATCCGTGTTGACCCCCTGGCTGGTAATCATCTGCCGATTACATCCCGTCGCTAATAATGTCTGGCCCAGCTCTGTGTGGAGGAACCATATCAGCAGTCCTGTGGCGCAGATTGCCAGCGCACCGAATATGAAGGGCGAAGCCAGGTATCCCGGAATGCCCAGGGATTCGAGAGGGGAGAGCACATTTTTGACACTCAAAAGTGAGATATTCGGACCTCCCATGATCCGGATATTAATCGAATACAGGGCGATCATGGTCAGGATCGATGCGAGCAGATGGAGGATCTTTAGTTTCGTGTTTAACAGGGCTGTTACGACTCCCGCCAAAAAACCGGAGCCAAGGGCGAAAATGAGGGATACGAAGGGGTTGATCCCGTGGGTGATGGCGACCGCGGAGACGGAAGCCCCGAGGGGGAGGCTCCCGTCTACCGTCAGGTCCGGGAAATCCAGCACCCGGAAGGTCAAGTACACGCCGAGGACCATAATTCCATAAACAAAACCCTGTTCAAGCGCCCCCAGGAAGGCATACCAAGTCATGTCATCATCACTTATAAACCATGTCCGCCACCTTCAGGAGACTTTCCGGCACATCGACTCCCATCTGTTTCGCGGACTTGAGGTTGATATGCAGTTTCAACTCCTTTTGTGTTTCCACCGCCGTGTCACCGGGACTCGCGCCGTTCAGAATTCTTTTGGCCATAGCTCCGGTCTGGCGGCCGTGTTTGTAATAGTCGAATCCCATGGCGGCTATACTACCCCTCTTAACAGAATCCACATCCGCGCTGAACAGCGGCAGCTTATTTTCGATGCATACCTTGACTGCCGACTCAAGGGATTCCACCACGGTATTGTCTGTTGGAACAAACACCGCGTCAACTTTTCCCACGAGACTCTTCGCGGCCTGGTAAACCTCACTGGTCTTGGATACAGTCGCGTCCACTACTTCGTATCCCATCTTTTGGCCTACCTCCCGGAGGAGCTTCACGGAACTGATCGAGTTGGTCTCCCCTGAATTGTACAGGACACCGAGCTTTTTCAGGCCGGGAACAAACTTTTTGATCATTTCCATATGCTGGCCAAGGGGCAGCATGTCCGAAACGCCCGTGATATTTCCCCCCGGGTGCTTGAGGTCTTTAACCAGCCCGGCCATTAACGGGTCGGTAACCGCCGTGAAGAGCATGGGGGTGTCTTTCATATGGGGCGCTTTCTTCAGGGCCTGGGCGCATGCCTGGGCGCTTGGAGTCGCTATGGCGATGATCAGATCCGGTTTTTCTCCCATGATCTGGGTGCCGATCTGGCCGGCCGTCGCCATATTGGCCTGGGCATTATGGACCTTGTAAACCACATCGATCTTATTTTCCGCCATATAATCCTTAAACCCTTTCAATACGGCGTCCAGAGCGGGATGTTCCACAAACTGGCTGACGGAAATATTGTAGGTTTTCGCCTGGACTCCCGTCAACGGTGCCATAATCAGCAGAATCATAAGGACAAGTACGATTTTTTTCATGGTCAACTCCTTTGGTTAAATGGTGTAAAAGAAATGTCACCATCTTTGAGCCAGCGGGAATCCGGACATCAAAGACGGTGCTAATCCATTCTTGTAGCTATTTAGTCCTTTTTAAAAGCTTGGGTACTCAGCAATCTCTTTCCCGGGGCGAAATCCATAAAAGAGGCTCAAGACCCAGGGCGCAAGGCGCAAGGGGGATTTCTGCAAAGATTGTAAAGGAAGTCCGGCAGAATTGTCAATATGTGCCGCAGTGGGATGAATCAGGGAGTTCCTTCTCCATGTGCCTGTGTTCAATATTGATCTCCATGAAAGGAGAACCATATTCTCGAAAGCCTAATTTATTATAAAAACCTACTGCATGGGATTGTGCACCCAGAAATACCCTTTTCATGCAGGCTTTTCTCGCTGCTTCGACCAGCGCCCTGACGGCCTCCGCTCCGAAACCCTTGCCACGGTGTTCCTTC
>CAYTUL010000298.1:0-5783 GCA_964441135.1 uncultured Desulfobacteraceae bacterium
GCCCCAGCCTGGACCTCGTCTGCAACCAGTAAAGCGCCATGCTTTTCACAGGCATCTTTTATAATGGAAAGCCATCCTGGGGGCGGTACAACATAACCGCCCTCTCCCTGTAGCGGCTCAACGATCACCATGCCCACATCATCCGCTCCGGTGTAGGGCGTATTTAAGACATAATCCACATACTTGGCGCATTGAAGTCCGCAAGCGGGGTATTTCAGGCCGAAACAGCAGCGATAGCAATAGGCATAGGGCACATGAATGACCCCGGGCATGAAGGGACCGTAGCCCGCGCGATACTGGTCACCGGTGGTCAGGGAACCGGAACCACCCCAGACACCATGGTAGTCCCCGTGAAAGGCAACGATTTGTGATCTCCCGGTAATTTTACGAACAAACTTGATCGCGGTTTCAACAGCCCCGCTACCTCCCTGGGTAAAGTATGTGACACAGTCATCCCGCAATCCTTTCGGCATGATAGCCGATATCTTTTCCGCAAGCTCAGTCCGGCGCGTGTTGCTAAGATCGCCCCCGTGCATGAGCTTGCCCATCTGGTTTCGCATGGCTTCCTGCACCCTTGGATGACAGCGCCCCACGGATGTAACGGCCACTCCCGCAGTAATGTCGATATAGATATTGCCGTCCGGATCCTTTATAGTAGCGCCTTTGCCCTCATCAAAGACAACCGGAAACCCGCCCGCTCCCCTGGCCATGGATTCATACTTGATTGAACTCTTAAGAATTTTCTTCCCTTTGGATCCCGGAACACCCTTTGTGATCATTTTGGGTGCTTCCGGATAGGACAATTCCGCCAAATCCTTTTCTTTAATCATAGTCAGACCTCCTTTATGTATTTATTGCAGGCTCTATTGAACAGTTGTAAACCTGGTCCTCCGGGCCAGTCAGAGACAATCGGCTCTGCCTTACAGCGTGGGGGCACAAAATTGACGCATTTGTAAAAAGTCCGGTGCATTCATTTTCCGTCATTCCCGCGAAGGCGGGAATCCAGTAATTTCACCGACTTCTGGACTCCCGCCGCAGTTTATTCCCGCTCGTATGCGAGCGGGGGCGGGAGTGACGGTCTCTACGACTTTTTACGGAACCGTCAAAATTCGAAGCACAAAATCTGAAATTTTTACCCTGTTAATTTACTATCATCAGAAGCTTATGTGTATGTAATGCTTTGAGCTCATAAAAATGGATTGACAGGAAAGTTGATATTTAAAAGGGCGGCCAATCCCTAATGACCAAAATTCAAATTCAAGAGGCCACCCGGAGCATCACTCTTTCTCCCAGCCCATGTATGACGGGCATATACCCTCGTAAGTCCCTGTCAAGCTTTTCGTCACCCGTGTCGACAAGCAGAGGCGCTCCTTTCAATGAGACAATTTTTTCCATTGTGGCCAGGATAAGAATGTCTTCCCTTCCAACTTCATGGATAATCCTTGAGCTTATCTGCTGGTTACCCCTTCCGAATATATACCCCTGTCCTCCAATGATACCAACGATAATCTTTGCCTTTTTACCCTGAATAAGGTGCAGCAACCGGGCTTCATTCAAGTCGGAGCCTGCAGACTTTCCATTGAAAACCGTATCCACACCTAATAAGGAATTCTCAAGACCCAGCTTTTCCATAACCGCTTTTGTGGTTGTTCCCGGGCCTACGATGTAAAGCTGGTCCTCCTCCATATTGTTGATTACATCGGTCGCTATCTCATTTAATGCCTGCCGTTCTCCTGCACAATCGCCCGCCTTGGGACACTGGTTCATTCCCGGCCTGTAGGGGATCCTAAGGTAGCCGTACAATTTCGCTGACAGCCTGTTTTTCCGGAAGGATGCTTCATCAATATCCATGACCTCGGCTTTCGTGATTCGAATATCCGTGACCGTTTTATCCAGAAATTGACCGGCTAAATCACCCGCTTTCCAGGGGTTTGTCGCGAATACAGCGGAATGCATTTTTACACCCGTTGGTATCCCGAGGACGGGTATTCGATCTCCGATGGCACGGTATATATCCCTGGCCGTGCCGTCTCCACCTGCGAAAAGCAGCAGGTCTATACCCGCTCGCTCCATTTCTCCGGCGGCCTTGCAGGTATCTTCCCCGCTCGTCTCTCCTTTTTTTATCCTGCCGATAATTCTGGCTTCAAATCCGTATTCCCGGAGTTCCTCTTCCCCCATATCATAGGGATAGGTGATTACCTCGATGTGCTCCTTCATTGGGGCGATGTTTCTGAGTGCCTGAGCGGCCCGTCCAGGGGCTTCGGGTTCGGCACCCATTTCCATGGCTTTTCTCTGTATGGCATGCCCATCGCTCCCTTTTAATCCGACCCGCCCTCCGATTCCGGCTATGGGATTCACAATAAGTCCAAGTTTTTTCTTAACGCTCATTTGTTTTTTTTCTTCAGATAGGCACGCCAGGTCATGGCCCACTTCTTGGGATCATTAAAGACGGCAGGGTCTACCTTGTGTATGGGCGCGTTATGGGGTGCTGACTTGACGAGCTCAGGGTTCGAATAGGATTCATCCGATATCCTGTTCAGCACGGCACACCAGTAGTCCATGTCATCCAGGTTGTAGGATTCGCAAAATTCCGGGGTGAAAGGTTCCGGCGTAGTCCATGGGTGATGGCTCATAAAATAGGACTGGAGACCATAATCCGCCATTCTGTGATGAACATCACGGGTGGTTACACCCGTATACCCAGTGAGTGTTTCCCAGCTCCATCTCTCCTGCTCTAATCGATATTTTCCCGGTGCATAGGTCCTCGTTGTTCCCCTGATCTTCTCAATCCTTTTTGCCAGATAATTATTATTCAGGACGGAGGTATGGGCCACTTCTAAAAGGCCTTCCGCTCCCAAAGTCATGATCCACGCATAGGTCCTCAGGACCGCTGGGATATTCCCTTGGAATTCCGTAATCTTATCAATACTGTCCGGCCTGTCGTAGTCCAGATGATATGTTGTCCCGTCGAAGGTAACGACCGGTTTAGGCAGGTACTTTGCGAGATCATGTCTCACCCCATAGGCGGCACACCCGGGTCCACCGCTCCCATGGGGTGATGAGAAGGTCTTATGAAGGTTAAAATGACAGGCGTCAAATCCTGCCTCCTTTGCCCTTGTGATACCTAAAATACCGTTTGCGTTGGCCTGGTCGTAAAAACAGAGACCTCCTGTCTCGCGAACAGCCCCTGTGAACTCCTGTATTCGGGGATTGAACAGGCCGGTATCTTCCGGATTTGTAATCATAATCCCGGCGGTACGCTCCGACAGGGCGGCCTTGAGGGCGTCGAAATCCGGATACCCATCTTCGGCGGGCATCAGGGTAATGACCTTAAACCCCGCTGTTGCAGCGGTAGCCGCGTTACATGGGTGTGAAAAAATCGTCGTAATGACTTCATTCCTTTGATCCGCCTCTCCCCTATCCTTGTGGTATGCCCTTAACACGCATGCATGGGTAAAGGTGGCCATGGAGCCTCCGGGTGGTTGAAAGGAAAAACGGTCCAGCCCGGATATCTCCCTGAAGATCAGGTCCAGCCTGTATATGATCTCTAAGATTCCCTGAAGGGTGTCCTCATCCTGACAGGGATGTATGTCCGACATCTCAGGCAGGCGCACCAGGGCTTCGTTTACCTTTGGGCTGTATTTCATGGTGGCGGTTCCCTTGGCGTCGATGTTCGTATCCATTGCCAGGCACATCTGGGAAAGACGCAGATAATGTCTCAGGACTTGAGGCTGGGCTATTTCAGGGAGATTGGGCGCTTCCTTTCTTCTTATCTTTTCAGGGATGTGGGATAGGGCCTCCCCAGCTTTTGCCTTAATCTCCTCATCGGAATCGGAGAAACACATGCCCCGCTCTCCTTTGCGCCCCATGGTTAGAATAACCGGCTCACTCCACAGGGGAAAACGGAACTCCCTCACCTTGGGGAAGCTCTTCATTGCGCAATAACCTCCTTCAATGATGAGACGAGTCTGTCCAGGTCTTCCTTTTCGTGCATTTCTGTAACACAATAGAGTGCACTGTTCCCAAGCTCCGGGAAATCCTCTGACAGGTCGATTCCACCAAAGATCTTATACTCCAGCAATGCTTTATTCAGGTTCTCCGCGGTTTTCCCCGTTCCATCATAATTCACTACAAATTCTTTAAATACGTTCCCAGGAAACAGTACGTTTACACCTTCCAATCGTGAGATCAGATCCATGGCGTAATGGGAGCGTTCAATGATCGTCTTTCCGATCTCTTGGAAGCCCTTTGGTCCCATCAGTGCTATATAGACGGCAGCGGCAATGGTCCACAACCCGGTCGCCGTCCCTAAAAAATCTTTCGCCTGATCCCTCTTTATGTAGGACGTCCTCTCAAACCGGGTATATCCGAATCCATATTCATCTGCCTTGGACGTTTCCGCAATACTGATGAGCCATGAAGGATATTCAGCCACATACTTTTCTTCATCCCGCGTGGCGATAAATCCGAATATGCCCCCGCCGTAAAACATATGGACACCCAAGGGCTGGGCGCTGCCGACCACGATATCCGCCCCATAATCGGAGGGTGGAGCCAGGACACCCAGGGAGATGGGGTCGACTCCAACAATGCTCTCAGCGCCTGATTCATGTGCGATTTGGGAGATCTCCTCACCTTGATGTTCCATGGACCCCAAGAAAGTGGGATTTTCAAAGTAGACTGCCGCTGTTTTGGAAGATATCTTTGTTTTCAGGTCTTCAAGATCTATTAACCCGCTTCCCCTGTCATAATCGATGAGCTTGATTCCTATCCCGCTTTTCGGGGGAACGGATGTACAAAAGTTTCGGATGGTGGCCAGCCTTTCAGGACCCACCATTCGGGGAATCAATACTTCGCGTCTCCCGTTTATTCTCGAAGCCATGCGAATGGCATTTCCCGCAACGGTTCCCCAGCTATAACTGCCCTCGCTTACCACATCCATCCCAAGGAGCTCGCCAAGGAGACTCTGGAACTCAAACTGGGCTTGCATCCTGCCGAGGGTCGAATAGGTCGTACCCCCATAGGCGGTCAGAAATTCGGAACGGCCGATAACCTCGTCACAGACCGCAGGGACATGGTGCTGCCAGCAGCCCCCGCCCATAAAATTCAGGTAATCTTCACAGCTTTTATTCTTTGACAATATTCCCTTGACATGTCTCTTCAGTCCGTATTCCGTGGGATAAGGGTCGGGTAAATCCAGTTTTCTCTTCAGCCTGAGCTGTTCGGGGATATCCTGATAGATCTCCTCCACATCCTTTATGCCGATCTTTTTCAACAGGTATTCTTTGATCTCAGGCGCGGAGTTTGGAATATAGGGATGTATGAATGGCCTGTTCCTTACCATTTCATTCTCCTATAAAACCTTTATTTCCTGGAGGATATTCCCGCCGTCAATGACGATCTCCTGGCCCGTAATATATCCGGATTCATCTGATGTCAGGAATAATGCGAGGTCGCCCAACTCATCGATTGTGCCCATTCTTTTCATGGGTATACTCTTGCCAAGCCATTCTGAAAATGCCTTTTGATCCATTCGGAAGTCATCGGCCATGGGTTTTGTCAGGGGTGTATCGATAAATCCGGGTAAAATGGCGTTCACGGTTACACCGCGCCCGGCCACTTCCAGAGCCAATGCCCTGGTAAAAGCCGAAATGGCTCCCTTTGTAGCGGCGTAGGCGGTCAAACCCGGGGTGGCGACACGCGGGCCCGTCACGGAGGAAATGTTCACGATTTTACCGTATTGACGCATCAACATCGCCGGCAGCACAGCCCTGGTGCAGTTC
>CAYTUL010000299.1:0-5778 GCA_964441135.1 uncultured Desulfobacteraceae bacterium
CTTCGCACCATCGCAACCGGCCACGAGGAAGAAATGTTTAATAGCTCCACTTTTCACTGCCTCGATGACCTTATCCGCGACCCCCATGACCGCGTTCCGGCCGAATCCGCACATTACAGACCCCTTGTCCATATCCTCGGTAAAACCGGGCATTTCCAGAGCCTTATTAATGACCGGCGTGAAATCCTTATTCGCTATGTGTGTCACGTCAGGCCAGCCCACAAGGCCTGTAGTAAAGAGGTTGTCCTTATAGGACGCCTGGGGCTTCTGAATGCAGTTCGTAGTCATCAGAATGGCCCCCGGAAAGGTTCCGAACTCCCTTATCTGATTCTGCCAGGCCGTTCCGAAATGGCCGTAGAAGTGGTCATACTTTTTTAATTCAGGGTAGGCATGCGTCGGCAGCATCTCCCCATGGGTGTACACATAGATCCCCTTGCCCTGGCTCTGTTTCAGGATCTCTTCCATATCCTTGAGATCATGCCCGGAAACCAGAATGGCTTTCCCCTTTTTAGCGCCTAAGGGAACACGGGTCGGTTCCGGATGCCCGTAGATTCCGGTATTGCCGGCATCCAGGAGTTCCATGGCCCGGAGATTGATTTCCCCGCATTTGAGTGCGAGGCCGACCCAGTCGTCGAGACCTAATTCCTTGTTGAACACGGCGGCGAGGCCCTCATGGATAAAAGAATATACCCTTTCATCCTCCTGGCCCAATATCTGGGCGTGATCCGCAAAAGCACACACTCCCTTGATTCCGAACAGCACGGTGTGCTGCAGGGCCAGGATATCGGGATCAATATCCGGGTCGGACTTAAGCCCGACTCCCTCCGCCTGGTGTAAAAGACCTTCAAGGGTGCTCTCCGGCCTGAATACCGCCGGTCCTTCCGTCAAATCTCCCCTGCCCCCGGCGTCCCGGACCTTATTTTTTAGCTGATCCCTTAATTCGACACACTGGTTGATCATGGTTACGAATCGATCGGGATCAAAGTCCACGTTTGTGAGGGTTGAAAAGGTCGCCTTACAGGTGAACACGTTTGTTTGAGGATCACTGATCCCGACTTTCCGGCCTTCCACCGCATAAAGCGCAAGTCCCCTGAGGGCATAGATCAACAGGTCCTGGAGGGCCGCTACCTCGGGCCTTTTCCCGCATACTCCGATTACTGTGCATCCCTCCCCCTTTGCAGTCTGCTCACATTGATAACAAAACATGATATACCTCCTTTAATGAAAAATGGTTATTATCGATAAAAAAGACTGTTCACCTCAATTTGGGAGTCATCATACCAGAGATTAAACCCATTTCCTTTGACTTAAGTCAATTCGGCCTTTTTTTATTTGATGTTAAAAAAACCGGTCTTTTAGTCCGATCGAAGATTCCGCATCGCGGAGGTCAGGGTTATACAGCTATGCTCGAAGATGGATATCCGGTATGATATTTCTTTTCATGGAGATATAGATTTGAGGCTAAAGGCATAGGGCGCAGGGCGCAAGGAAAAACCTTAAAGCAATGCGTTTGAATTTGAGTTGAACCTTGTGCCTTGAGCCTTACGCCTTGAGCCTTTCTATACATACCTGCTTTCCCCATAAAACCCCTTTGAGGTTAAATCAAGGCCACGTCCTTCCCCGTACAAATCATCGGGATCTTCGATGGGTGTGGATTCTTTACACAGATTTTTCGTGTGGAATAATGTGGATCGAATGGGACGTCTTTTTTTAAGAATGCCTTTATGGACGAATTCGTAAAAGTCGGGCAAGGAGACGGTAAAGGTCAAAGCTCCGGGTTGAAAAGGCGTGCAAACTTGGAGGAATGGGCTAAGGACATATTTGAGTCCGGAGCCGGGATTACTCCATTTCGCAGACCCACCGGCCCGTAATCCGGCGCTTTATCATGGCATCTGCGATATCATTGATTTCCTGCAGCCTGAATTTCTTCGTGACGAGCCGGTCCAATTTGAGCGTTCCGTTCATGGAGAGGTCAATGAGCCTTGGTATATCCACATGCGTGGAAATGCCCCCGTAGAGGCCTCCCAGAATGGACAGATGGTGTATGGGTACACGGAACAGGGGCAGATTCGTGGTCTCGTCCTGGGGCGTGACCCCAATGATCACAAGTTTTCCGGCCCTGCCCACGGACCAGTAGGCCTGGACAATCGCTCCCGGATCACCAATGGCCTCAAACACGATGTCCGCCCCCTTGCCGGTTATTTCCTTAATCTTGGGGACAGGGTCCTCTTCCGAGCTGTTGATGAAATGGGTGGCTCCGAATTCCCTGGCCATCTTCTCTCTTTCTCCCTCCAAGTCCACCGCAATCAGTGGGTTGGATTGTCGAAGGGCCGCGGCCCGGAGGACATTCAGCCCGACACCGCCTATACCGTAGACTGCCACGGAATCACCCGGAAGGACATTTGCGATGTTGGTGACCGTTCCCCATCCCGTCGGTACGCAGCAGGCCATCAAACAGGCCTGATCCAGGGGCATATCTTTCCTTATGGGGACGACCCCCTCCTCCGGCATGACCCCGTAAGTGGAAAAGCCCGAGACATAGAGACCGTGCCTGATGGAATGTCCCTCTTTATCCCTGATCCTCGATGTGCCGTCTAACATCGTACCCCTAAGGAACGCGTCCAGATAACCGGAGCATAGATTACTCATTCCCCGGAGGCATTCGGGACACCTCCCGCAATAAACGATGAAATTGGAGACGACATGATCACCTTTTTTGAGGGTGTTCACCCCGGGTCCGACATCCTCGATAACACCTGAAGTCTCATGGCCGATAACCATGGGCAATTCAATATGGAGCTCTCCTAATATCTGGTGAAGGTCGGTGTGGCAGAAACCGGTGTAAAGGTGTCTTATCAGGACCTCTCTTTCCCCGGGGGGGGCCAGTTCCATCTCCTCTATCTTCAGGGGTCCCTTGAACTCCCTTAATACGGCCGCTTTTATTTTCATGGCAATACCCCTGACATCCCGGTATCCCGAATAATTCGCCCCCCGTCAAAGCAGCCCTATGCTGCAGCGGGGGACTGCCTGGCATCGCTGCTCAGGGAAACATCCGCATCGGAGACCACCGGAAATTCGATTCTCATTCGAATAATGTTGTTCTGCTCTCTGAAAAGGTTAACGATACCGCCATGACGATGAATGATGATCTTAGAGAGCGGAAGATCCTGGACCGCCCATTCCTTAACATTTTCAACATGGGGGAAAAAAAACTTTTCCAGCTCATCGTCCGAGAGTCTTTCCACCCTGTGGGTTATTACGATGACGATGCTTGCTTCTTCCAGGGCCGTGGAGACGGTTATTCCTTCCCCTTCAGGGGTTGATATAACCGCGTGTTTCAGGATGTTCTCAAAGGCCTGATTCAATCTCTCTTTATCCGCCTGGATCTCAGGAAGCTCCCGCTCTAAGATCTCATGCACTTTAATTGCTTTGGAATCGAGTATACTCTTGAGTTTAAAGATACAGTTCCCAATAAGCTCGTTAACATTGACACTGGAAAGCGCCAGGTCGAAGGGTCTTATGGATGAGAGAAGTATTTCGAGGAAATTCTCTAATTTCTCCACTTCCTCAACGATGATTCCAGCCAATTTCTTACCCGGATCATCGTTCTTCAGGGATTCATGAAGCCTTCGGGCGAAACCCCCGGCCGCGCTTAGAGGGTTTCTTATTTCATGGGCCATGCGGGCGGATATTTCCCCCAGGGTCCTGATCTCTTCGGACTGAAGGGCCCTTTCCTGCAATTTTTTCAATTCGGTAATATCCATCATGATTCCATCAACCCATAGGACGCGACCGTTCGCATCTCTGGTGGGGATCGCATGGGTTATAAAATCCAAAACACGCCCGTCCTTGGCCTTTACCCTGCTTTCGACCCTGCAATCCTCCGCATTTATGAAGCATCTATTGTTAATCGCGTTATAGGTGCTCAGGTCTTCACCGGATATCTTATCCCGCCAGAACCTCCTGTCACCGACCGCTTCCTCGATGGTGTATCCGAGCCTCTCCGTCATGTAGGAATTTACAAATTCCGTTGTACCGTCCCGAAGAACCCGGTACACGACCAGGGGCACGTTCTCAACCAGTGTTCGATACTTCTCCTCCGATGCCACCAAATCGGCTGTTCTCTCTTGAACCCGTTTTTCAAGGTTTTTCGCATAGGTTTCGATTTCAATACGCCGCCTCTTCAAGGCCTCTAACATGGTATTCAGGGCCTGGGTCAGGGTTCCTATTTCATCACCGGGCTTATCAGCAAGGCGGCTTTCTCTTTTTCCGAGCGCAATATCCTGGGCTTCTCCCACAATTTCTTTGATAGGTTTGATAAAAAGCATGATGACGATATAGGTAAATACGAAGGAGATCAGGATACCCGCCAGTCCGACCGTTAACATCAGATTTCTCGTTCTGGCCATTTTCCCCTGAATTTCGGATCTATCAATGCTCAGTCTTATCAGGGCGATCGTTTTACCCGAATAGTCTTTAACCGGACCAAAAAGGAATGAGCGGTTCGGGAACCGTGCCGGCGCTATGAAAATAACCGATTTGCCCTCTTGAATGATTTTATAATCGGCTTCGGATAATGACGGGCCCTTTGTTTCTCCCGTAGCCGCGATGGCGATTAACTCTCCGGGCCCCCTGATATCATACAGGGTAATGCCCACATCCCAGCTCTTCTGAAAGTCTTCGAGAAAGGACTTTCCGAAGGAATGGCCGATGCCGACGCTCCCTGCTATCTTTCCTTTATAAAAAACCGGAACCACACCTCTCACACCGAATCCGGACGCCCCCTTCTCAATGCCGGCAACGGGACGGCCTTCCCTTAGGGCGTCCAGGACGGTCTTTCGTGAGGGACCCAAGTCATCGCCATATTGAGAGGGCCTGTGGAGTCTCAGGAAGGAGATGGAAGGAGGGATATGGAAGTGAAACTGCTTGATGTTAAAATTCTGTTTCATCCTGAGGAACGTGGGTCCGAGCAGGCGAAGAAGCCCTTCCCTGTCCCTGCCGGCAAGGAGTTTCTGGACCTCCGGGTTTTCGGCGACCATGGAAGCCAGGGCCATGGACTGGTTCTCACTCTGCCTGATCCTTTCCATGAAGTGCCGGTAGTGGACTTCTATCTTTTCGTTTTCCTCCTTCTTGATCAGGTTTTGCTGTGAGCTCAGCCCAATAAGGGTCAACGCGCTCGTACCCAAAAAAGCAAAAAACAGAAAGGGAATCAGAAGCTTCCATTTAAGGCTGACGGCCTGAAGCCGGTGCAGGTATGTAAAAAGATTAGTCATGGGTTGTCCTGAAAAAAGCCTGTGTCAGGCAATTCACGGTTCCGGGTTAACGGGCTAACCAAAATCCAAGTCCATTTCCGCCAATATGGAAATTGAAAGGCGGATTTGGGGACTGTGGCACTCTGCCTTTATAACCGTTGAACCTTGAACGGGGGACCCGGAACCGCTTGTTTTCGATTCTATGCCCTCCTTTTTTAATATAGCCCTGAGACATCTATATGCAAGTTTTTTAAACAATCGAGGTCTCTTTTCCCGATATGTTTAATCCATCGGATCTCCCCATAGAAACCTCGCGCAGAAGGTTTCGGGCAGGCGCGTGCTGATCCTGACGAGAATGCCGACCGCCAAGACGGAAAGCAAGAGTCTGGCACCAAGAAGTCCCGATAAATGGCCTCCGACCATTACCATGAGTATGGTGTCTTCTATAAGGCCGTGGGAGAGGCCCATCAATGTGAGGGAGAAAAACACGTCTCTCCTGTCGATACGCCCCGACCTCGCTTCATGG
>CAYTUL010000300.1:0-5769 GCA_964441135.1 uncultured Desulfobacteraceae bacterium
ACCTGGACGAAGGAACCACCGTTATCATTGAACTGCCTTTTGAAGAAGATAACCTCGACGGGAAAGATGAGCATGAAAAGGAAAATCCTGGTAGTTGACGACAATGTAAACACCCTGAGGGTAGTGGGGGCCATTCTCCAGGATGAAGGCTACGAAGTGTTCAGGGCGCAGAATGCCGAGGAGGCCATGGATGCCTTTGAAAGTCAAAGGGACATTGATGTTGTCTTGGCCGATCTCAAGATGAGGGGAGTCGATGGTCTGGATCTCTATCGAAAGATGAGTGCCGTTGATGCGGATATTCCCTATGTGATCATGACGGCCCATGGCACGATCGAATCCGCCGTGGAGGCCATGAAAGAAGGTGTAACCAACTACCTCATCAAGCCCCTCAATTATTCCGAGTTGAGCATTGTCCTGGAAAAGGCTATCCGGGAAAAGAAGATATCCTCCGAACTCGCGGAGCTGAAACGTGAAGCGAGAGAAAAGGACTATTTTAGCGAAATAATCGGTGTTGACGGGAAGATGAAAGAGATCTTTGAAATAATTCGAACCTCGGCACCGACAGATGTGCCGATTCTTATCAAGGGCGAGACCGGAACAGGAAAAGAGCTCCTGGCAAAGGCCATTCATTCATTGAGCAGAAGGCACGACAGGCCCATGGTCTGTATTAATTCGGCGGCCTTGACGGATAGTCTTTTAGAAGCCGAACTCTTTGGTCACATGAAGGGCGCCTTTACCGGGGCTATCTCAAATAAGAAAGGCCGGCTCGAAGCTGCAAATAAGGGAACGCTTTTCTTAGATGAGATCGGGCACATGAGTTTAAATCTCCAGACAAAACTCCTTCGTTTTCTTCAGGAAGGATCATTTGAACCCGTAGGCGGCGTGGAGTCCAGGAATGTCGATGTCCGCGTAATCACAGCCACGAACCGTGACCTTCGGGAAGAGATATCCGCCGGTCGCTTTCTAAGTGATCTCTTATATCGTATAGAGGTAATCTCAATCACCGTCCCTCCATTACGGGAGAGAGGCGATGATATTTTTCTGTTGGTTAATCATTTCATAAAACATTTCAACAAGGTGTATGATAAAGAGATCGATGGTATCCATCCGGCGGCCATCAATGCGATGGCGAAATATTACTGGTCGGGGAATATAAGAGAATTGGAGAATTGTATTGCAAGGGCCATTATCCTCTGTAAAGGAAGAACGATCGGCATTGAAGACCTGCCCGAAAGAATAAGAAATCAGGGTGATCAACTCCGAGTGGACCAGGATATGAAGGGGATTCTCGCTTTACCGGATGAGGGGATAAGCATCCGGGATATGGAGAGATTGCTTATTAAGATGACACTCGATAAATGTAATGGCAATAAGACCTCCGCTGCTAACTCTCTTGGGATCAGCCGGAAAGCCCTTTATGAGAAGATAGAGCGTTATGGGCTTGATATTTGAGGGGACTCCTTATCCGCATTTATGGGAAAGCATATGTTTCTATTCGACACATAACCAAATAAATGTTACCTTTCTTAACAACCTATTTAACCAACTATAATTACTCATTATTCTATTCCTAAAGTGGACACTGTGAATTCCGGCCGAAATAATTGTTACAAATCGTAACAAATGATTCATCATTTTTTTCTTGGTCATTTCAAAAAATTGCGTTATTTCAATAAATTATAGCGTCTTTCGATATTTGGCATAATCTTTGCTCCAACTATAGTACTTCTATAGATGAGGAATAATATGGAACAGGACGACGAATCTTTGGTCTTCCGGATGCAGAATGTTACGAAACGATTTGGAGGCTTGGCCGCCCTGAGCAATATCGATCTGGTTATTCAAGAAGGCGAGATTGTAGGGCTTATAGGTCCCAACGGCGCTGGAAAGACCACGTTGTTCAATGTGGCAACATCGATATATAAACCGGAGATAGGGGATATCTATCTGGGGAAGAGGAAAATCACGGGGAAGCCTTCCCATCAAATCTGCAGGATGGGTATCTCCAGAACATTCCAGTTAGTTAAGACATTCCTGAGCATGACGGCATTTGAGAATGTCCTGGTGGGGGCCATCTACGGAAACAGGTTGAAGGGAAAAGAAGCACAGCGGGAAGCTGAGGCCGCACTGGATCTCGTGGGACTGCTCGATCAAAAAGATGTGGTGACGGCCCACATGACCCTTTCCGATAGGCGGCTTCTTGAAGTAGCCCGTGCACTGGCGTCAAAGCCGTTGCTAACTCTCTTGGACGAACCCATGGCCGGGCTTAATCCATCGGAAATCGTGAATATGCTCCAGATAATTGAGAAGGCCCGGCAGGAAAGAAATGTGTCCATACTATGGGTGGAGCATAAGGTTGATGCCATCTTCCGGCTATGCGATCGGGTAGCCGTTTTGGATTACGGACGTAAGATCGGAGAGGGAAAACCGGAAGAGATAGCACAGAACAGTGAAGTTATTGAGGCCTATCTTGGCAGACCATCTTCTTGAGGTGAAAAACATAAATATCTTCCACGGAGAGGCCCAGGCCGTCTGGGATGTCTCATTCAATGTGGATAAAGAAAATATTATGGCCCTTTTAGGCGCAAACGGGGCAGGGAAAAGCACGATCCTGAATACCATTTCGAGTGTTTATCATCCTGCCGGGGGGAAAATCATTTATCTTGGCAAGCCCATAGTCAATCTCAAGCCGGAAGAGGTAGTGGCTATGGGCATCTCCCATGTTCCCGAGGGCCGCCGTCTTTTTTCCCGCCTCACGGTCCTGGAAAACCTTGAATTGGGCGCCTATCCTTCAAATACCCGTGCCTTTATTAAGGAGTCATTGGAGCGCGCCTTTACTCTGTTTCCTACCCTGAAGGAACGGGTAAGACAGCCAGCCGGGACATTGAGCGGGGGAGAACAGCAGATGCTGGCCATTGCGAGGGCCTTGATGGCCAGGCCAATCCTCCTCATGCTGGATGAACCTTCACTCGGTTTGGCCCCTATTATCGTCAGGTTGTTGTTTGAGATTATAGAAGCCCTTAAAGATGAGGGAGTAACGATCCTCCTTGTTGAACAAAATGTGCATCAGACCCTGGAGATATCCGATTATGCCTATGTTTTGCAGACCGGACATCTGAAAATGGAGGGACAGGCGAATGAACTGTTAAGCAATTCTGAATTTCAACAGGCCTTTCTTGGAATGATTGGATAAAGTCATGTTCGGTTTTCCTTCATTTAGTGTGTTTTTTCAAATGTTCTCAAACGGGATTCTCTTGGGGTGCATGTATGGGGTCTCCGCCATTGGCCTCAGTCTTATTTTCGGTTGCATGGAGATTGTATTCATCGCCCAGGGGGCGGTCATCATCCTGGCCGCCTATTGCGTATACTGGATCGTCACCTTTTCCTCCATAGATCCCCTTTTCGGTTTTATCGTAATCTTACCCATTTTTATCGCATTCGGCTGGGCAATGTATATGGGGCTATTCAGATGGGTGGCCAAGGCGGGCAAAAATCCTTCCTTACTCCTGGCCTTCGGGCTCATGGTCCTTTTTGAAAACCTTATGTCCGTATTCTGGTCACCGGATGTGCGCACTATTAAGGCGAGTTATTCATCCGCGTCCCTCAGTTTCGGAGAAATCAATCTATCTGTTACAAGGCTTATTGTAGCCGCTGTAGCCCTCATCGCGACCGGTATTGTCTTCCTGTTCCTTAAAAAAACCATGTTAGGCAAGGCCGTACGCGCTGCTTCCGAGGATATGCACGCGGCTTCCATTCTCGGCATAAGCCCTGTGGGAGTCAGCGCCGTTACCTTTGCCGTTGGTATCGCCCTGGCCGGTGTTGCAGGTACAGCGGTCTGCATAACCTATCCCTTTGATCCTTTTTTTGGATTAACATTCAGCCTGAAGGCCTTGGTTGCCGTGGCCTTCGGAGGTTTGGGGAGTGTGGGAGGAGCTCTTCTTGGGGGTGTCATCCTGGGCGTTCTGGAGGGCCTTAGTTCTTACATGATCGGCGCTGGATGGGCGGACGCCGTTGCATATGCGGCCTTCCTGGTTGTCCTGATATTCCGGCCGGAGGGAATCCTGGGCCGTGTGGCTGCCGAAAAGGTTTAGGGGGAGAATCATGAATCCCAGGTTCCTGTTAAAATCACAAATTCGTTATTCCGCCCTGATTCTTATATTGTGTTTCTTCATCATCTATCCCTTTGTAGTGGATGCCGAGCTCTCCTACCTGGTCTATTTTCTCTACACAACATTTCTCTATGTGACGCTTGCCCAGGGATGGAATCTCGCGGCCGGCTATACGGGCCAGGTCTCCCTGGGGCAGCATGCCTTCATCGGGATCGGGGCCTATATGACGGCCATAACCTGGCGGGCGGGATGGACAGGTTATCTTGATCCCCTGGCGATGATCATGAGCGGCGCGGGCGCGGCCCTGGTCGCGATCGTCATTGGGATGCCCCTTTTGGCAAAGTTGAGGGGCGATTACTTTGCACTCGGGACCCTCGGGCTCGGAGAGATCCTCCGTGTAATCGCCACAAACGGGGGATCCTTTACAGAGGGAACCGCGGGCATAAGCCTTCCCTCTTCTGCATACATCTCCATGCATTACTATTATTTTATAGCGCTATTCATAACGGTGCTCACGCAGTTTGTCCTGTGGCTGATAACCCGTTCACGCTTCGGCCTCGCCCTGGTGGCTATCAGGGAAGATGAAACGGCCGCCGCGGCCAACGGCATTGCGATCCTGCGATTCAAGATCTTCGCCTTTTCCGTGGGAGCCTTTTTCACAGGACTCTGCGGGAGTCTCAACGCATACTATGTGTTTCACATACACACCGGGGGAGCATTCAGCCTGAACTGGGTTATAGTACCAATTCTGATGGCCAGTTTAGGCGGCGCGGGTACCATATGGGGCCCGGTATTTGGGGCCTTTATCTTGGCCGCGGTCTATGAATTGGCCAATATCTGGATGCCGGAGCTTCACCCCATCTTTTCGGGGGCGTTCATCGTTCTGGTGGCGCTCTTTCTTCCCGATGGACTGATGAGCTATATCACAGGACGCAAGGACCGGATATTACAAAAATTGCCGGTTTTTCACTGGATGTTTCAAAAGGCATAATGAAGATAAAAGGGGAATCCAGTTATTTTTTTGACTGGATCAAACATAAACCAAATTTAGAAACGGAGGGATATCATGGGGAAAAAATTAATGAAAATCGCTTTTTTGTTCGTATGCTTATGTCTCATATTTTCGTTTGCTCTTACCAGCCAGCAGGCCCTGGCGAAGGATGAGATCCTCATCGGCACCCATAATCCCCTGAGCGGGATCGGGGCCCTGCCGGGGGCGGAACAGAAGTGGGCCTACGCCCAGGCAGTAAGTGACATTAACGCAAAAGGCGGGATCTTTGTGAAGGAATTCAATAAAAAATTGCCCGTAAAACTTATAACCATCGATGATGAATCGGACCCTGGAAAGGCGGCCGCTGCCGTTGAGCGGCTCATCAAACGGAATAAGGTCGATCTTCTGCTTAGCGGCCAGGTGGGGGCCATGGGCACCCTACCCGGAATGATCACGGCGGAGAAATTCAAAAAATACTATCATGGCGGCATTATCTGGCCCCAGACCTTTCTGGAGCATGATTTCAAGTATTGTACCATGTATTTTTTTGATCCTGCAACCAGCGGCGTGATGCCCTTTGAGGTATTCAACTCCGTGCCGGAAAATGAAAGACCTAAAAGGCTTGCCCTCATGATGGAAGACAGCTTTGACGGCAAGACCATGGGTGAT
>CAYTUL010000301.1:0-5768 GCA_964441135.1 uncultured Desulfobacteraceae bacterium
TTGTTGAACAGACAGAATCCCATGGCGCGGGACTTTTCAGCGTGGTGTCCCGGCGGCCTCACCAGTGCAAAGGCGTTTTTTAATTCCCCGGAATTGACCATGGTTATGGCTTCACAGAGTCCGCCTGCAGCGAGGAGAGCCGCCCTGTAGGAACCGGCGGATGTCTGGGTATCCGGATCCAGATACGTGTTATCCTTTCCATCGGTTGACGCCAACAGGTCAATATACCTGGAAGAGTGTACCGGAAGCAGCTCCTCTCTTTCAACCGGCCTTACAGGCACTTCGATAAATTTTCCCGCCATGTCCGAATCTTCTAACATTTCATATACCACCTTCAGACGTTGCGGGCTCTCCGGGTGATAGAGCCCCATATCGTGGTCCATATATCTGCTGTCTTTGACGATCCCGGTCCTATTCATGAGGTTCCTCCTTCATTATTGTTCATCTTGGATCCTTTTGAATTTTATACCATATTATTAAAATATTCGAAAGGAATTCCATTTTTGACTTTATTCTTGATATATACTTTTCTTATGGCTACATTCATCGGAGAATGTTACGGGCAGAATCCAAAAACAGGCATGTGAAAAGGGGATGAATCGTGTTTTTTTTCATCGGAGGAGTCCAACCCAAGACGGTTGACGTGGATAAACAACCACGGTTATGCCCTTCCTGCGGCCTTTATCAGGCCCGGCTAAAGAGAATCGATCATTACCTGTCCATATTCTTCCTCCCTGTTTTTCGAATCAAAACGGGAATTCCCTTCATCGCATGCGATAGGTGCGGAGCCCGTTCCTCTGACCCGGAAAAAGAACTGTTTGGCACCCCCGGAGGAGCTGTACCCCCTGTCTGTCCTGGTTGCGGCAGACTGGTAAAATCAGAATTTCAATATTGCCCTTTCTGTGGCAGACGTCTATAGTTAACAGAACTTCCAGGCTTCGGTTTGTGACGCTGAATTTTAAGGTTATCTGTCATGAAGAGATCAGGTTTAGAAAAGGAAAGAACCCTGGGCCAGCTTGAGGAATTAGCCAACAGTCTCGAAATCAAAGTCCGATACGAGCAGTTGAAAAAAGAGGGGGCTTTTTATCCCGGAGGCCTCTGCCGGGTAAGAGGGGAAAATATCTTAATCATCAATTCCAAAGCCGGCATTGAGGATAAAATCGAGACACTGGCGAAAGCAGTAGTATCCTTCGATTTGAGCCGGATCTATATACGTCCGGCTCTCAGGGAACTCCTGTCGAAAATACCTGCCGACCGGGGGGCAGGCCCTGAGAATAACGAGTCTTTATCGTGAGCTCCTGTTCCGGGTGATTTTCCTTGCCCGGTTATTGGTCCGTTTATACATTTCCAGATACTTGGTCACTGCTATTTTCATGTTCTTCCTTTCGGATATTTCCTGAATTCCTCTTATATCGTGATAATAATCGAGATTGGCATATATTTCACCTGAGATTTCGTGGAGGTATTGAGACCGGACCAGTCTCTCATCAACGTCAAATCCCCGCGCTTTCATGACCCTTGGTCCCGCGAATATAACCAGGGCGCCGGGTTCGGCAATCACGACATCACCAAGGGCCGCATAACTGGCAATCGCCCCACCCGTTGACGGGTCTGCAAGGATGGAAATATAGGGAAGCCCGTGCCTTTTCAGACGATTAATGGATTCTATTGTCTTGACCATCTGCATAAGAGCGGATATCCCTTCATAAAGCCTCGCGCCCCCGGAACAGCAAAGGCTTATGAAGGGGAGATTTTCCTGTATTGCATAGTCCACGGCCCTTCTGAACTTTTCTCCGAACACCACGCCCATGGAGCCACCGCAGAAATAGAATTCGCTCAGCGCCATGACCACCTCAAAATGATGGATCCTGGCCCTGCCGACAACGAGAGACTCCTTAAAGTGAGATTTACCCTCTTGTCTTTTGAGGAATTCCCTGTAATAATCCGTGATGTCATTATTTCCCAGCAACTGTTCAACCGTTAGATTGCGGTAAAGCTCGTGAAAGCTGCCCGTGTCCGCGAGACAGTCAATCCACCCTTCCGCGCCAAGGGTGTATGAATAACCGCATTCAGGGCATACAAGGAAATTATCGAGAAAAGTCTGCAAATATATCAGCTTCCCGCATCCCTTCTGTCTTTCTTCCTGCCCCTGAACAGCGCCGCATTCAATGAACTCCTGCGGCCTTTTTTTAAATTCAACCCTTCCGTAATCATCACTAACCTCTATGAGACTGGAATAGTTTATTAATTTGATGTTAGGTGGAGGTTTACGCAAGACCTTTTTTAGCGGGTTCTCAATATAACGCTTTATATCATAGAAAGTGCCGTTCGCCTTTGAAAGGCCGTACTTCTTCGCCCTTATCTCTCTTTTTTTAACAAGTTTTTCGATTCGTGACCTGGATATATCCCGCATGGATTTAATCAAGAATTGCCTGATATTATCCGACATCTCCTGACAATTGGTCACATCATCCGGGGACGGTACAATCCGATCAATAACCTCCAGGGTCTTCAGTTCCCTGGCGGTCGGTTTCAGAATAGTCAGGGCGTCGCTGATTCGGCTCGAATCCCTGAATATGATAGAAGCCATACTTTCAGGAGGCGCGGTGGCGTAGAGGGCATCATCCATCTGCCCCCGGATGTCCGTAACCTGAATAGCAAGGGCGCCGCCACTTCCTCCCTCACCGAGGACTAAAGAGATGGTCCTGATGGGTAATGTTAAAAACTCCTGTATTAAGTAGGCAATGAAAAAGGCCTGAAAACGCTGTGCGGATTCCATCGCGATATCCGCACCGTAGGTGTCTATGATGCAGAAGATAAATGTATTTTCCGGGTCAGACCTCTTGGCCTTCTGCAGGATTGTAAGTATTAAGGAATGATCGTCTGAAGTCAGCATCCCGTAATTCAGCTTCCTCAGGTCTTCCTGGGTCTGCAGGTCCGAGGGTTTGGGTTTTTGCTGGCCTATTACAAAAAGATCCTTGTCCATGAATTTACAGGTGCCCACGATAAGGGAACTATTCGATGTTCCAATAGCCCTGAAATAGGGAAAAAGTCTGTCGATGATATCTGAAGCCCTCGGTCGGAACGGGTGTCTTGTTCGTTTCTTGAATATGTCTACAAGCTCTAACTTGGCCATTATGATGAACCTTCCAGGTCAATGTTATTTAAAAATAGCAGGGCCTATAAGGGATTCATTTCTTCGATCGGGAAAATTATCCAAACAATTCATAGTATTCGGAAGCTTTTTTAAAAAAAAATTCTAACATGCTTCATGATTCGTGTCCATCCATAATTCAAAGAATTCAAAAGAGCCTTGCCGGTCAAGGATCCGCAGTTGATCATGCGTGAGTGAAGAACCCCGTTTTTTTTAAATAGTCGGAGATAATCCTGGCATGATCAAAGGCCATATCTTCAGGCAGGGCATCCGGCTTGAAAACGCCCGTATCCACGGCATCACTGCCGGGGCGGGCATCCCCTTTTGCCCGTGCCCTGAAAACAACAGAGATATTGTGCTGCCTGGGATCCCTGGCTGGATCCGAATAGGCGCCGAGTTGTGAAATGAGTTCTACATCCAGAGAAGTCTCCTCTTTGGCCTCTCTGACGGCCGCCCTTTCGAGACTCTCTCCATAATCAACAAAGCCCCCGGGTAGTGCCCAACCATAGGGCGGATTCTTCCTCCGGATGAGGACAATACCTCCTTCTACCTCTATGATGATGTCAACGGTGGGAAAAGGGTTGCGGTATTTCTCAACTTCCTTTCCACAAAAGGGGCAAAGAAGGCTTTCTTTCATGGGTTTCGGATCTCCTTTTCGACGTCTTCCGCTTCCCTGTAACCCGCAGGCACAGGATTCCCGTCCACATAAACCCCGCTGTTCTCGTCAAGGGCGAAACGGCCTTTTGCTATCATTTCAATGGTTCGGGGGAATATTTTCCAGTCACCCTTCTCTTTCAGGCGGTCCTGGTATAAATCTGCTATTTTTAGGAGCCTGTTCCTGTCCCCTATTAATTGATCCAGGGGTTCAGAGAGCTCGACCTTCAAAGGATCCGAAACCATCAAGAGCGGGCCTGTATCCACCCCTTGATCAGTCCAGAGTGTGGATGAACGCAGATAGGGCTCTCCCGCAACGATTGCATCCAGGACAGCATGGTCACCCGTATACTTTCTTTTCCCGTCTGAATCCAGGATTGAAAGATCAGCAGGGTGAACGTTAACGCATCTTTCCAGTGTTATGAAACTCATATAACCACCCAGCGCAATTACGTCTATATGAAAGGATTCTACGAGGTTAGCCGCAACGCTGTCAAACTCTCTTCTGGCTTCCATGCCTTCGGGGGTCAGGACCGTTCGCTTTAATCCCCGCAACCTGTGAAATGTCCGGGTGTCATAGCTTATATAAGGAATACCCTTTTCCAATGCAATCTTCTCACCGTTACTCCTGCCGTCGGATCTGTCACTGAATATAAAAACGACATGAAAGGGGGAAGAACCCCTTTCTTGAGCTATCATTTTTTCTCTTTCTATTAACCTGATAATATTGGTCCCGGATCCCGACATAAATGCGGCAACCCTCATGGGGCGCCCATTCTCCTCCGGATTGAATATTGGCTTGAGTTCCATATCTCACCCCCTTTATTCCGGTCTTACAGGTTTACCCACATCCACGTTTCTTTTATTCTTCCTATTTATATATGCGAAACGAAGCAAGATCAAACATTATGTTAATCCGCTGATCGGGCCCCATCTCCCTATTGAAACCGCTTTAAGAGAGACCTTCTTGACCATACCCTATTGTTCTGTTATTATTTAACATTTTAAAGAAAATAGAAGAAATAATCCATGCCCGTCAAAGATCCCGATGATTTGTACGGGGAGAGACGGGACCTTGATTTAACCCCAAAGGGGTTTTATAGTGAAAGAAGGGATGGATTGAAAGGCTCAAGGCCCAAGGTTCAATTCAAATTCAAAGGCGTTGCTATAGGGTTTTTCCTTGCGCCCTGCGCCTTACGCTTATGCCTCACATTGCTATCTCTATGAAAAGAAATATCATAGGGGATATCCATCTTCAGGCGCGGACGGATAACCATGACCTCCGCGATGCGGGATCTTCGACCGGCCTAAGAGAACGGATTTCTTAATATCAAATAGATGATAAACTTAATATTCCATTTACCTATTTTAATATAAGTATATATAATTTTTGATAAATTTTTACGTATATGTTGACAAATATTTAATTTTATGTATTATTTTAAAAAGTATAATGAGGCAATTTCATGTATCTTGAATATTGGGGATTTAAAAAGTTTCCCTTTGAAAATGTTCCGGATCCTGATTTTTTCTATCTCTCAAAATCCCATGAGGAAGCCCTGTCCCGTCTTATATATGCCGCTGAGATGAGAAAAGGCGGGGTAATGGTATCGGGAGAGATTGGTTGCGGCAAGACAACATTGTCAAAATACTATGTCAAGGATCTCGCCAGCGGAAAATATGATATCGGCGTTATCATCAATCCCAAATTGGAATCCAAGGAGTTCCTGCAGGAGATTCTATATCAATTTGATATTATAGATATTCCGGATACAAAAGTAGAGTGCCTGAGAGTGCTGAATAACAAGATGATAGACAATTTGAAAAATAATAAAGAAACTCTTCTGATAGTCGATGAAGCCCAGGTACTCGACAGCTCTACATTTGAAGAGATACGGCTCCTGTTAAATTTCCAATTGAATAACCGGTTTTTAATGACCATAATCCTTCTTGGCCAGCC
>CAYTUL010000302.1:0-5741 GCA_964441135.1 uncultured Desulfobacteraceae bacterium
GTATTATCCCCGGTTTTTTTTCTATGGCTTCTTTTAATTTTACAAGAGGTTGTGTAGGCATGCCGGGTGTGTCACAACATACTGCATTTATGGGAAAATTGTTATTTTTCCCTTGACAAATACCCATTTTTAGATAAAATGTGTCAAAAAGTGTAATAAAGTGGATCAAAGTGTCAAAGACCCGGACCCATGTTTAGAGGACGCTCAAAACATACCCTTGATGAAAAGGGTCGGCTGGCTATTCCTGCACGTTTCAAAGAGACCTTGAAACAAAAGGAAGAAACCTGCCTCGTGGTTACGAATCACCTTACCTGCCTTTGGGCCTTTGCCAAGGATGATTGGCGAATAATCGAAGATAAGGCTGCCAATCTATCGTTGATGGACAAGGATGTCAACACCTATCGCCGTTATTTTATTTCCGGGGCTCAGGAATGTCCCATCAAGCAGGGACGCATTACCATCCCTCCAGACCTGAGAGAAATAGCGGGGTTAAATAAAGAGGTTGTGCTTGTCGGTGAATTGAAGTTGTTCGAAATATGGGACAGGGAGAACTGGGAAAAGGAATTTCGAAGGGCAAGGAGCGACTTTCCTGAAGCAAGCCAGGCGTTAGCCGAACTGGGCATATGACAGGGGGGAAATTTGGAATTTCCTCATCAGCCGGTGATGGTTAATGAGGTCAAAAGGTTTCTCATGACCCTATCCGAGGGAATATATGTGGATGGAACCGTAGGAACAGGCGGACACAGCGCAGCGATCGGCAAGGAGATTTCAGATAAAGGGCGCCTGATCTGCATAGACAGGGATCCGGAGGCCCTCCGGATTTCGAGAGAAAGATTAGGTCATATTGCCTGCGAGGTCACATTCGTCCGGGGGAGTTTTTCGGATTTAGACACAATAATGAGGGATCTGGAAATAGGGATGGTACACGGGGTCCTGCTGGATCTGGGAATGTCATCCTATCAGCTCGATCATTCCAATCGGGGGTTCAGCTTCAACAGGGATGAACCTTTGGACATGCGGATGGATCCGGATGAGGAAATGGACGCCGGGCAGCTCGTCGACAGCCTGCCCGTCAGTGAGATCGAAAGGCTACTGAGGGATTATGGTGAAGAGAAAAGAGCCAGATTAATCTCAAGGTCAATCGGAAGGGAACGAATAAAAAAACCCATAGAATCTTCCCTCCAGCTTGCGACTATAATCCGGTCAATTATTCCTCCTCCCCATCATCCCGGAGCCAAGGACCCGGCCACCCGGACATTTCAGGCACTGAGGATCGCCGTAAACAAAGAACTTGAAAACCTGGAATTTTTTTTGGATAGACTCCCGCCCCTGATCGAGAGGGGGGGCAGGCTCGTGCTTATCATGTATCATTCACTCGAAGATAGGATCGTAAAACAGGCAATGACAGCGTGGGAAAGGGGATGCATCTGTCCTCCGGATCTTCCGAGGTGCGCATGTGGCAGAAAACCCCTTTTCAAAAGGGTGTTTAAGAGGGGAATAAAACCCCAAAAAAGTGAAATTGAAGGGAACCCCAGGGCCCGCAGCGCGATTCTGAGAGCTGCAGAAAGGATTTGAAATGGTAAGACCCATCAAATCGTCAGACGTTGATAGGGAACGAAATATTCGCACAGGAATCAAAGTGAATAATTCCAGGGGCAGGAGACACAGATTATACTTTACCCATCGGCAGATCATCCTCATAACCCTCATGCTCATTCTCTTCATGGGGAGCGGAATCGGCTACGTCTGGTCTAACTTTGAAGGCACGCAAATAGGATTTGATCTGAGCCGTTTGCAGCAGGATGAGTTGAAGCTCAAAGAGTTGAATCAAAAGCTGAAGGTCGAACTGGCCACCCTGAAATCTCCTCAGAACCTGGAAGCGGCGGCACGGGCCCTTGGTCTCAGGGATGCATTACCGGAGCAGATTATATTCTTGCCATGAATGTGCAGGAAAAGAAATGGATCAGGGCACGAATCTTTCTGGTGACGATCTTTTTCCTGGCCGGGCTTTGTATCATACAGTTGAGGGTTTTCCAGCTCCAGGTCTTTGAAAGGGATAGACTGGATTCGATAGCCCGCGCGGGTTACAAGGCGGTCGTGAAACTGCCGTCCAAACGGGGTACGATCTATGACAGGGAAAGGCATGAACTGGCTGTAAGCATCGAAGTGGGATCCATCTACGCGGACCCAGGTCTTATTGAAGAAAAGTCCAAGACCGCCCAGCAATTAGCTTTGAACCTGAATTTACCGCTTAAAAAAATTCTGAACCTTCTGAAGAAAGAAAGATCCTTTGTATGGATAAAGAGGAGAGTATCTCCCGAAAAGGTCAGGCAGATGAGGGCCCTGGATCTGAAAGGCGTGGGATTTACCACGGAAACCAGGCGATATTATCCCGGCAGGGATATAGCCGGACATCTTTTAGGCCTGGTTGGTTCCGATAATCAGGGTCTCGAGGGAGTGGAGAAGAGATATGACGAAATCCTGAAAGGGCCTCAGCAGAATCTCATCCAGATGCGTGACGCGCTTGGCAGGCCTTTTTTTCTGAATGAACCGGCCGGCATTGACGGAAAGATGCATAACCTTGTCCTGACCGTCGACAAGGATATCCAGTACAAGGCCCAACAGGCCCTTGAGGCCGCGGTAAGAAAGGCCCAGGGAAAGGGAGGCCAGTGCCTGATCATGAATCCCGAGACAGGTGAGATCCTGGCCATGGCGGTGGTTCCCTCCTTTAACCCGAACATTTTCCGGCAATACCGCCCTTATCAATGGAGAAATCGAACGATTACAGATGTTTATGAACCCGGGTCTACCATAAAGGCTTTTTTGTTAGCTGCGGCCCTGGAGAACAATACCGTTACTCCAAACATGAGATTTTACTGTGAGGAGGGAGAGTACAGGGTAGCGAACCATAAAATCCATGATACAAAAAAATATGGGTCTCTGAGTGTTTCGGACATCGTTGTTTTATCCAGCAATATTGGTGCGGTCAAGATCGGCAAGGAACTCGGTTACGGGACCTTCTGCGAATACCTGCACAGGTTCGGATTTGGAAATAAAACCGGTATAGACCTGATAGGAGAAAGGGATGGATTTATCAGGCCTTTAAAGGAAGCGAAGGAGATCGACCAGGCGACCATCTTTTTTGGTCAGGGGATGTCATCCACCTCTCTGCAGCTTATCACGGCCATGGCATCCATTGCCAATGGAGGCAAACTGATGAGGCCCTACGTTGTTAAGGCAGTGACCGATCAATCGGGCCGACCCTTAAAGGTAATTCATCCCTATATGGTCAGGCGGGTGTTGTCACGGGAGACCACCGAAAAGGTGACCAGGATACTGGAAGGTGTGGTGAGTAAGAGAGGGACGGCACCCCGGGCAGCCATATCAGGCTACAGGGTCGCGGGGAAGACCGGTACGTCCCAGAAAATCGACAGGTCCACCAGGGCATATTCTTCCAGAGATTATATCGCCATCTTTATCGGATTCGTACCCGCGGACAACCCGAAATTAGTGATTCTTGTCATGATAAACGAGCCCAAGGGTGCGGTGTACGGAGGACTGGTGGCAGGGCCCGTGTTCAGCGAAGTGGGTGAATGGTCGCTGAATAATCTGCACATAAGCCCCCAATTGGAGTTAGCTAAAATAAAGGAAGAGTTAAGGACGGAAATCTTGGAGGATTCAACTCGCGCTCCGGTTACTCATTCCAGGGTGGAAGATAAGGGCCTGCTTCCGGATTTCAGGGGCCTGACCATGCGTGAGGTCTTGAAAAAAGGAAGCGATCTCGGGTTAAGGATTATACTTGATGGAACGGGCCTGGCCGTTGAGCAGTCTCCGGTACCGGGCTCTTCCCTGCGTGACGTATCGTCGGTTGAGATAGATTTCAGACCACCTGCATGAGAGACATGAAAAAGTATGAAATTAGGCCTGTTATTAGACGCGGTTCCCGTCCATGAGCTGGCCGGTGATATGGAACTGGATATAAAAGGGCTGGCTTACGATTCACGGAAGATTCAACCCGGTGAGCTGTTTGTGGCCATAAAAGGTCATTCTCAAAACGGTCATGATTATTGTCTTGATGCGATTCAGAAGGGTGCCGTCGCGCTGGTCGCCGAGGAATTCAAAGGATCCTATCCCGATATTTCCAGGATTAGGGTACCGGACTCACGAAAAGCACTCTCAAAACTCGCTGCCCGGTTTTATGGAAATCCCTGTGAAAGGATGGATATTATCGGAATTACGGGTACAAATGGAAAGACCACGACAAGCTATATCCTGGAATCGATATTTTCCGCGGCGGGTTATAAACCGGGAGTGATAGGAACAATAAACAGCCGTTTTCAGGGCCGGATCCGCCAGGCCTCGGTAACGACACCGGAGTCCCTTGATCTAATGCATCTAATGAAGGAGATGGCGGATGACGGTATTACGCATGTGGTTCTGGAAATATCTTCTCACGCCCTTGATCAGGGCAGGACAGGTGACTGTCCGCTCAAAGTGGCCGTATTTACGAACTTTTCGAGGGATCACCTGGATTACCACAACACGATGGAGGAATATTTCAAGGCAAAAAGCCGGCTTTTCCGGGACTTGCATGAGGGGAAACAGGGCGAAAAGAGCATGGCTGTTATAAATATGGATGATCCGAAAGGGGAGGAATTAGTGTCCATTACCAGAGCGGCGGTGATGACCTATGGGTTGGATCGACATTGTGATATCAGGGCAGAGCATATCAAGATAGATAAAAAGGGCATAAGGGCAAGACTGATAACCCCGAATGGAGCATTCGATATAGGATCATCCCTTATCGGGAGGATTAATATCTACAATATCCTTGCCGCGACCGGCGTGGCCATTTCTCTGGATATGAATCCCAGGGCAATAGCGGAAGGGATTGAAGCATTGAAGACAGTGCCGGGCAGGCTGGAATTGGTCGAGAACAAAAGGGCACTAACCGTGGTCGTTGATTATGCCCATACCCCCGACGCCCTGTTGAAAACCCAAGAGACCCTTCATCCCCTCGTAATGGGCAGGTTAATCACCGTCTTCGGATGCGCAGGCGACAGGGACAGAGGGAAGAGATTTGAGATGGGGCTCATCGCGGGCGAAAACAGCGATATTGTCTTTATTACATCAGATAACCCCCGCAGCGAAGATCCTTTATCCATCATAAAGCAGGTTGAAGAAGGAGTCAAAAAATCCAGGCTGATCAGGAAGGATTGGTCAAAATCTTCCAAGAATCTTGGATCAGGATATTTTGTTGAGGTAGACCGCCGTGAAGCCATTCGAAAAGCCCTGCTTATCGCCAATAGGGATGACCTGATTTTAATCGCAGGAAAGGGCCACGAGGATTATCAGATCATCGGGACAGAAAAGAGGTACTTCGATGACAGGAGAGAAGTTCTTTTAGCAGCGAGTTAAATCATTGTTATCGAAGCCCATTAAAAAGGAAATAAAAGGACGATTAGCGAATTATAAATTATGAATTCCGAATTACGAATAAAGAGTAAAGAATAACGATTGAGGAATTACGAATTACGAATAACGAACTAAAATCCACCATCAAAAATTCAGATATTAGCAGTAATGACTTTGGATTTTGGTTAACCCTGGGCACCAGCAAGGTGTTAGATGCAAAGCGCCGAGGAGCGACGACTGAGGCGTATGAGTAATACGCCGCAGGAAGGAGCGATCGAAGGCAACGCCGCTCGAAGATCCCGGCTCGACGGGGAGATGACATCTTG
>CAYTUL010000303.1:0-5733 GCA_964441135.1 uncultured Desulfobacteraceae bacterium
GCTGACTGCTGACGGCTGAAAGCTCCATCCAGAAACAGATTGTTTCTGGATGGAGCCTAAGAATCCTATCCGTGTCTTTTACTTGGAGAATAAGATGAAAAAGTCCTTAATCTGTATCCTTTCCCTGCTGATCCTCTTTTCGGCCAGCTCTGTAAAAGGTGAGACCACAATAGAAAGACTGGTAAAGAGGATCGTAAATTCAACCGATTCAAATGATCGCAAGGTATTTAAAATCGAGAAATGGGTCAGAAAAAATATACACTACCGGAGTGATGAGAAACAGTTCAATATGAACGATCGCTGGACATTGCCGATGGAGACACTGCAGAGGCGTAAGGGGGATTGTGAAGACGGATCCATCCTGATCATGTCTTTAGCTGTAACCTCGGGAATTCCGAAGGATAGACTGAGGCTCTATGCCCCCATTGCCACATCGGAGGGCTTTCACGCCAGCGTCGCCTATCAGAGAGAATCGGATGATCAATGGGTCTGGGTGGAGTGGACTCAAAAGAACGTAAACGGCTTTGGAATAATGAGCCAAAGATCCACCCTCAAGGAAACATTAATATTCGTCCCCCTGGGTCATTATCTCGAGGTTACGAGTCTTAATCCTTTTCATATGATCTGGCTTTTGGACAAAGAATGGCAGGAACGCTCGAAAAAAATCCTGGGCAGGGCTAAAAACCGCGATAACGCTTCCTGAAATAAATATCCGGGATGGCCATCGTCTTTGTGAGAATATTTTAAACGCGAATATCGAAATACGAAACAATATCAAATGACCAAAATATTAAGGACCGAAACATGACGGTCAATCTTGAATACCTTTACGACATTTCCCGGTTTTTGCATTGGAACATTTTTATTCGTCTCAGATTTGACAATCTCGTAAATAATCAACAAACGTCTTTTCATGTCATTCCCGCAAAAGCGGGAATCCAGTGATTCCAAATACTTCTGGACTCCCGCTGCAGTTTATCCCGTACTTGATGCGGGGCGGGAGTGACGGCTTCTGGGTCTTTTTACGAAGCCGTCGATTTTAGAGCTTCGTATTCAATGACAACTATCGCCGGAAATGGTATAGTCTTTCATCCCTCATCCGATGGGATCGGGTGGACAATAACATTGTAATAAAAGGGGCATAAACAGATGGCGGATATTTACGAGAGATTGAGGGAGCGATTAGACGAACTTGCCACGGGCTATCCTTCCACCGAAAGCAAAGTGGAGATCAGGATACTGAAGAGGCTTTTCACCGAGGATGAAGCGGACTTTTTCCTGAAGCTTTCACCCGGGCTGCATACACCCCGGGACACGGCCGGACGACTTGGTCTCGATCCCGAATGGACCGCGACACAAATGGAACGAATGGCAAAAAAAGGATTGCTTTTCAGGTCCAGAAAGGGGAATTCCCTTCGCTATGCCGCCGTACCCTATATTGTCGGGATCTATGAATTCCAGGTAAACAATCTGGACAGGTCCTTCGCCCTGGACATGGATGAATATTTTGAACAATCCCTGGGTAAAACCCTTCAGGCGTTTAAAACACCCGTAATGAGAACGATTCCTATATCAAGGGACCTCATTGTCAAATGGCCGATCGCACCCTATGAAGACGTCCTGAAAATATTGGAACAGCATGAAACAATCGCCATTGTACCCTGCATCTGTCGAAAATTGAAGAACCTCACGGAGAAGGGGTGCGATAAGCCCCTTGAGACTTGCTTCATGTTCGGTTCCCACGCCCATTATTATGTGGAAAATGGGATGGGCCGGTATATCCGGATCGATGAGGCCAAAGAAATCGTCAAACGCAATGAGGAGGCAGGCCTTGTTATGCAGCCCTTCAATTCCCAAAAAGTGGCCGGCATGTGTAGCTGCTGCGGTGACTGTTGTGGAATGTTAAGATCGTTGAAGATGCAGCCTGTCCCTGCCGAGGCGGTCCAGAGCAACTACTTTGCCGAGGTCGATGCCGGGGAGTGTGCAGGATGTGAAGTATGCCTGGATCGATGCCAGATGGACGCTATCCGCATGGTGGAACACCGGGCGGTTATCGATCTGGCCCGGTGCATCGGGTGCGGCCTGTGTGTTACCACATGCTCGACAGGAGCCCTGCAGTTGGTAAAAAAACCGGAAAAGCAGCAGTATGAGCCCCCCGAATCCGGTGTGGAAACCTATATGCGCATCGCTTTGGAGCGCGGCAAGTGAGGAAGGATTCCGGTGCATCCATGGGGGTTTATTAAGATGGGATCGAACCTTGGCCCGCCCCGGTAATAGGACAGGCAACCTGGTGTCCGGGACCGACTTCCAGGAGAGACACGTCCGTGTGCCGGCACGCGGAAACGGCGTGGCTGCATCGGGGATGGAATCGACATCCGGGAGGCGGATCAAGGGGATTCCCTATCTCGCCTGTAAGCGCGGCGGTATTTTTGATCCTGCCCGGTACAGGCTGGGGGACCGCCTCAAAGAGTGCCCTGGTATAGGGGTGCACCGGACTCATAAAAACCTCTTCGGTATTCCCTAATTCCACTATTTTACCCATGTACATGATGGCTATTTGATCCGTAACATGCTCTAACATGGCCAGGTCATGGGCTATGATGAGATAGGTGAGTCCCCGTTCTTCCTGGATATCGGCCAACAGGTTCAGTATCTGAGCCCTTATGGACACATCCAGGGCGGATACGGGTTCATCAAGAATGACGAGTGAAGGCTCTATCACGATGGCCCTTGCAATGGCCACCCTCTGCTTTTGCCCGCCGCTCAATTCATGGGGGTACTTGTTCAAGTCGGCCCTGTTGAGACCTACGAGGTTTAATATCCCTTCCGCCTTGGAATGCATAGCGCTTCTGGACAGTGAAGGGTTCGATTGAACCACCATGGGTTCACTCACAATCTCGCCGATACGCATGCGAGGGTTGAGGGAGCTGGCGGCATCCTGAAAAATGGTCTGTACCCGGCCGCGGTACCACATGATGTCCTGCCTGGAGAATTCCCCTAATTCCTTCCCCTCAAATCCTATTGACCCGCTGGTTACTTTCTCCAGGAGAAGGATAAGCTTGGCGATGGTCGTCTTCCCGCTGCCCGATTCCCCGGCGATGCCGAAGCAGGACCCCCTTTTGATTACAAAAGAAACATCGTCCACGGCCTTAAGCATCCCGTACCTTTTCAGGAAAAACCCTCCGGCGGATATGGGGAAGTGCTTAACGACATGTTGCAATTCGAGAATGGTATTCACTCATCAATCCCCATTTTGTAATAACCAGCATGAAGCGCGTCCTTCACCCGCTACCGTGGATTCGGGTGGATACTGGGCCCGGCAAACCTCCATGGCATCGGGGCAGCGGGGGTGGAAACTGCAGCCTGTAGGTAGATTCAGTAGATTGGGGGGTTCGCCCTTGATCTGATATAACCTCCTTCTTTTGCCTCCCATTTTCGGCAGGGCCCTCATGAGGGCCCTGGTGTAAGGATGAGCCGGTCTTTCGAACACCCTCCCGACACTGCCGTGTTCCACGATGCGCCCGCCATACATGATTGCGACCCGGTCACAACTTTCAGCCACGATGCCTAAATCATGGGTGACAAATATCAGGCCCATCTCTGTCTGCAACTGCTTTTCCTTTAAGAGCCTGAGAAACTGATCCTGAATCGTGACATCCAGTGAAGTGGTCGGTTCATCGGCGATGAGCAGCTTTGGAAACCGCGCTAAGGCTATGGCTGCCGCGGTTCTCTGCCTCATTCCCCCGCTGAACTGAAAAGGGTAGTCTTTCAAACGCCGTTCAGGAGACGGGATCTTTACGCTCCTTAAGGCCTCCACGACCTTCTGCCGGATACCCCTGTGTGAAAGGCTGTTTTTATCAAACCGGAACGTCTCCCCAACCTGATTTCCTATGGAAAAAACCGGATTGAGGGACATCAGGGGATCCTGTAATATCATGGCGATCTGATTACCCCGAACCCGGACCATTTCTTTTGTGTCTTTCAAAAGGAGATCTTCCCCTTTGAAAAGTACCCTGCCCGAGACGATGCGGCCCGCCGGTTGCGGAACGAGCCTCAGGATGGAGAGGCAGGTTATGCTTTTCCCGCTGCCCGATTCCCCCGCGAGCCCCAGGGCTTCACCCTTTTTCACGGAGAAACTCACACCGTCAACGGCCTTGACGATTCCCGCCTTCGTATCAAAGTAGGTCTTCAAATTTTCAACAGATAAAAGGATCTTTTCTTCCATGGGTCTCCTGCAGGGACACCCCTCTACACCTGCCGCAGTCTCGGATCAAGTTTATCTCTCAGCCAGTCACCCAGAAGGTTCGCACCCAGAACCGTGATCATGATGGCAATTCCGGCGAAGGTAGGGACCCACCATGCCGTGGACATGTGTATCCTGCCGTCGGATATGATGAGGCCCCAGGCAGTAGCTGGAGGCTGGATTCCCAGTCCCAAAAAGGTGATACTCGCCTCAATGATAATGGCACGGCCAAGCTGAAGAGTGGCCAGGACCATCACCGTGTTTATTAAGTTCGGGAAGATATGTTTCCACAATATCCTCATATGCCCGCATCCCGTAACCTTGGCCAGGGCAACAAAATCACGATGTTTAATACTGAGGGTCTCTCCCCGTATCACCCTTGCGTAGGTGGTCCAGAAAACGAGGGACACGGAGATAATGATGGTCGCGAGTCCCCCCCCCAGGACAGCGGCTAAGAGAATGATGAGGAGGATGGCGGGTATGGACATCTGGGTATCTACAATCCTCATGATCACATTGTCGATTTTGCCCTCGAAATAGCCGGCGATCATTCCCATAACGACCCCGAAAACCCCGGCAATTCCCACGCCGAAGACAGCCACCAAAAGGGATATCCTGGCGCCCTCGATCAGCCTGCTGAGCAGGTCTCGACCCATGTTGTCCGTTCCGAGAAAAAAGGACCAGTCTCCGCCTTGGATCCACGCGGGTGGCTTCAAAGCGAAGGAAAGCTTCATAGCAGTCGGGTCCTGGGGATAGAAAAGTGGCCCGAATATGCCGCAAACAACGACAGGAAGAAGCAAGATAATCGGAACGATGGGAAGTTCACCGGCCACACGAAGCACGGATGAAAAACCTGCGGTAGGGCGGTTTAATGCTGATCCTTCTGCTATCATTGATGCACTCCCAATGATCCTTGATTTCCGGCTTTTTCATTCATACCGAATCCGGGGATCAATAAATCCGTAAAGCAGATCTACAATTAGATTCAGTGTAATCAGGAAGGCCGAAATAAAAAATACCCCCGCCTGAACAAGGGGATAATCCCTTGAATAGACGGCGTCTACGATCAGGCTGCCCAATCCGGGCCAACTGAAGATACTTTCGATGATGACGGCACCGCCTATGATATGGGCCAACTGCATACCCCCCAGTCCCACGACCGGTATAAGGGCGTTCCTGAGGGCGTGTTTCCACACCACGAGCCCTTCCGGCGCCCCCTTGATTCTCGCCATCTTTATATACTCACTATCCAGGACATCTAACATGGAAGAACGGGTAACCCTCATGGTGGAAGCGATGGAGTACCAGGCCATGGAGGAGGCCGGAAGGATCAGATGACTGATCCCTCCCCGGCCGCTCGTGGGTAGCCAGCCGAGGGTTACGGAAAACACCAGGATCGCCATGATCCCCACCCAGAAGCCCGGCATGGCCTGCCCGAAGAGCGCAAACATTTTTCCGGACTGATCCAGCCATGACCCACGCCTTGTCGC
>CAYTUL010000304.1:0-5728 GCA_964441135.1 uncultured Desulfobacteraceae bacterium
CTCAAGGAACATGGCGGTTAATTGCGACATCAGATATCATAAACGCGTGACTAAAATCCATCCATACAAAAAGGAGCTTTTTTTCGATGATTCCGACAGTATTCCCTATAATAAACTCATTTCGACCCTGCCTTTAAACCGAATGATCCGGATGACCGGGATTGAATTAGATACCGAAACGGATCCCTATACCTCGGTTCTCGTATTAAATATTGGGGCCAGACGTAGGAATCGATGCCCCCGCGACCATTGGCTCTACATACCGGACGCCAGATCTGGTTTCCATAGAATAGGCTTTTACAGCAACGTGGATCCGGCCTTTCTTCCAAAATCAACACAAAAAACTGGCGAAAGGGTTAGTATTTATTTGGAACGAGCATTCCCGGGGGGTATGAAACCGTCTAAAGAGGAAATTCAACAGTATATCGATAACGCGGTAACAGAGTTACAGGAATGGGATTTTATCAGCGGAACGGAAGTGATCGACTATACATGGATAGATGTAGCCTATACCTGGTCGTGGCCAAATTCGAAGTGGAAACAAACAGCCATAAAAAGATTAAAGGAACATGATATCCATCAAATTGGAAGATATGGGAAATGGTCATTTCAAGGAATCGCTGATTCCATTCGAGACGGATTATCCATTCAGGCTTTCCTTGAGTAGTACAACAGGAACCCGTTTTCTTCTTTCAGGCAGGAATTTACTTTTTAATGATAGACGTAGTAATAGCAATCGTTGTTACTTATAATAGAAAACTTCTGTTAAAAAGATGCCTGTTTTCTCTACTGGCGCAGTCTCATCCGCCTGCTTCGATCATCATAATTGACAATGCTTCAACAGACGGAACAAAAACATATTTGAATCGGGAACTCATGAATAACCCCTCTGTCACCTATTTAAACCTTGGGAGAAATCTCGGTGGAGCAGGTGGTTTTCACTATGGAGCGATGCTGGCCATCGAAAGAAATGCCGATTGGGTATGGATGATGGATGATGACTGTGTACTGGAAAAAGACTGCTTAAAAAAACTGATGAATGGGATTAGGGATAAACGGGATATTTACTCTCCCATCATTTTGAGCGCGGAAGATAAGTCAACGGTCCTATGGGGAATAAACGCCGAGATGAATACAGGGAATGTTGAAGTCATTACACTGCCTTTTAACGGTTTTTTAATCCATAGGGAAAGCATCGAAGAGATCGGGTTTCCCGATGAGCGATTCTTTATTTACGGGGATGATACCGAGTATAATTTGAGGGCTAAATTAAGTGGTAGAAAAATTATGATGGTAACGGATAGTATCATGTATCATCCCCATAAAAACATGTTGAAGGGTCTTAATATTTTAAACATGTATATGAGCAAGATATGGGTTTATTATAAGTTGAGAAATGCAGTTATTATCTATAAAAAATACAACTACTATTCGGTCAATCAGGTCCTGATGTTTATTTCTTCTCTATTCCTCTATATCCTGACATTGAGGTTTAATCTGATAGGGCTTTGGATTGAAGGTCTAAGAGACGGCCTGAAGGATAGGCTCTATGTTCGTGATATGGGATCCTGATTCAGCAATCATCTGAACCCGGTCAATATTTTCGTATTTTCCACCAATCATATACCCACGCCCCATATTCCGCCAGCACCCACCGGATCTGCCTGCCTTCCTTCCACCACCCCTTTGGATTGAACGGATCCTTCTTTGCGGATACTGGGTAGATATTCCATTTATTTCCATACAGTCTTGACCAGATAAAATATGCTCGTCTTGTATGGTACTTACTCGTTGTTATGATTATCCGTTTAAACCCTTTCTCAAGAATCTCTTTTCCAACAATCTCCGCTTCCGTTACAGTGTCATAGGCATCTTCCGCACTTACGATTATTATTTTTTCTCTTGGAACACCCATCAAAGCGAGTACCCTGATCAGATTTTCGTACCAGGGACAACAAGGCCGAAAACCTTTTTTCTCCAGATTTCTGATAACATCCGTCTTCCTGTTCCCATTTATTACTACCCGACTGGCCATATTTTTCCGGTAGAGTTCACCCGCCTCAATAAGGCGTGGATAAAGTTCTACACCTGAATTCAAAACAATAACCGCATCCGATCTTACCGGCTTCTCATTTGCAATAAGAAATTCACCAATTTTGGTAAGGGCTATTCTTGATAAAAATATCGACAGGGTAAATAAGAAAAGGAGTGATATAACGATAAAGAGTAATCTTCGCTTTTTGCCGTCCATATACTTATTGTTCGCTATGGGAGTTTGAATTTACCAGATACAGAAATATCAAGATGATTATTTATGCAATCGAATTGTTTTTATAAGACTCTTAAGAGAACGAATAACACGCCTCACCTCGTCCAAATTTTTTACATGAAATAGGGTCTGAAGGATAAATTTAGGTCTGAAATAAAATTCCCTGTATGCCCTCGCGAGGATATGTACAAGCTCACTTCTTTCCATATCGACTGTCTTTACGACCGGGCCGTGGGTCATATCAAACTCGTTAAAACCTTCTACAAGTAACAGATGGTTCTTTTTTGCATATTCATACAATGATGTCCCGGGGTAACACATGCTTATTGAAAATTGTACCTGATCAGGAGAAAGTCTTTTGGCAAACCGAATGGTTTTCTCCACCGATTCCCTCGTATCGTAGGGAAAACCAAACATAAAACCGCCAAGCGCTTGAATGCCGTTTCTTTTGACCAGTTTAAACCCTTTTTCTATCTGTTTCAGTGTTAGTCCCTTTCTGATCTTATCAAGGACATCCTGTGACCCGCTTTCGACGCCTAATCGGATCATCTTACATCCTGACTTTTTCATTTCTCCAAGCATTTTATCATCTAAATTGTCTACACGGCCATTGCAGGTCCAGACAAGATTTATTTTTTCTTTTCGAAGCCTACGGCAGAACTCCATTACCCGCTCCCGGTTCGTGGTGAACGTCCCATCATCAAAATTGATTTCTCTAACACCATATCTATCAATAAGCTGATGGATCTCCTGAAAAACATTATCCATGCTCCTAAATCGTTGCTTATGCCCATACATGCTCTCAGGCCAAAGACAAAAAGAACAATGATAGGGGCAGCCCCTGGAAGTCATCAAATTCATGAACGGCTGTTTTGAATACCATGCTTCCAGATACCATTGCCAGGGAACGGAATCGCGATCAGGAAAAGGGAGAGAGTCCAGATCTTCACACATCTCACCGTGGCCGTTATCCACAAGCGTATTCCCCTCACGGTAGGTAATCCCTTGAACGGATTTCAAATTGTCTATATTTGACACGACATCGACAATCTTCGTATCAAATTCATGTTTTATTACGATATCAATCGCCATACAGTCTTTTAAAACATCCTCATGGAAGTAGGTTGCATGAGGACCGCCAACGATGATTTTTGCTCCTGTAGCGTCTTTTAACAGGCTCAGACTCTCGTAATCGGCTTCTATAGAAGGGGTGGTTGTCTCCATGAAGATGAAGTCGGGATCCTCTTGGATTGCCCCGTCAAGCGTTTGCCCTATGGTCAGATCCTGGATGACTGAATCGATGTAGGATATCCGGTGACCGGCTCGTTTTAGTTGCGCCGCACTATAAGCTAAGAAAATAGGGTATTGAAGAAACTTATCACTCCTGTGTTTTATTATTCTGTTCTGAGACCTGGTACCATACCCTTTTCCTGGCCATGGTGGATTAATGATTAGAACTCTCATATTGATCCTGATTATACCTTGCCGAAAAAAACCCCAGGATTTGAAGGAACACACTTGTTCCAAGTAAAAATAGTATCAGAGGTAATTTCGTGTCATAAATATTCTTTCGAAGTATGTTCTTCGTAGACCATATTCGGAGGGACAAAAAAGCCGTTTTATTCTTAATTTTTCTTGAAAAGATATAACTGCTTATTCCTCGCCTAAATTGCCATTTGAAAAAATTCCTTAGTGATTCCCGTGACTTATGATAGATGATGACATCCGGGCAATACTTTATTCGGTAACCTGATCCGACTAATGTATAGGCCAGATAGCTATCCTCACCGCCTGCAAAGGGGAATGTCTCATCGAAACCGCCCACGCTCTCAAAAGCTTCCCTTTTGATCGCACAATTACAAGAACTCAGGCTTTCTGTTACGCCTTTGTTATCGACCTTCCACATCTTGTCAAATCCCAAGGATCCACCCGCAGGAAACCCCAGCGCAGAAATTGATTCACCAAGGTAATGAGAGCCATCAAGGATTAATCTTCCCATCAATGCATCCAGGTTATCCTTTATGAAATGATCATGAATATTTTTAAGCCAGTCACGTCCCGCATGACAGTCGCTATCCGTGAAAACAAGTATATGTCCCTTGGCTTTCAGAGCACCAATGTTACGACAGAACGCAGGGCCTTTATTGTTTTCCAGCTTTATGAGACGTATGCTGTACAGACGAGCTATTTCATAGGTTCTGTCACTCGAACAGTCATCGACAACGATCACCTCAAAATCCCTGAAATTCTGTTCTATTAAGGAATCAAGTAATTGATGTAAGGTGCGTTGTGCGTTATAGGCTGGAACAATGACCGAAAGAGTCATGCCGATCGATTATCCTGAACAATGAAGTATCGAAAAGAACTCATCGATATTTCTCGTTATCACTTCTTTCGAACCTTAATTGGGATATCTGTTCTGATATGAGCCCCATCATGAAAATAATGATTGATGTTGTAAAGAGGAGCGCACTCATGTTGGTAAATCGGTTTGCTGTTACATAGGTAAAGATATAATATCCCAACCCCATAATGAACATAAAAAAGCTGACAGGGAGAAAGATCCTTAATGGTGAATAGAGGGTGCATATCTTTGTTATAATCATGATGAATTTCAAACCATCTTTGACGATTCTTATATCGCTTCTTCCTGTTTCCCTGCTATTTAAGGTAATGGGCACATATTTCACACTCCTGCCATCCCGTAAAACTCCCAGGGTCAACGATGTGGGATAGGAATAGGTGTTAGGAAGAAGAAAAATAAACTGGTGAGCGATTTCAGTTTTTAATGCTCGAAATCCCGAGGTGAGATCCTCAATCCTGAATTTCGCAACATAGGTCGCAAGCCAATTAAATATTGTATTCCCTACACTTCTTGATGAAGAGGCTTGACTGCTCTTATCTCTGGAACCTACAACCATGTCGTATTCGGGAAAATATTGGATCAGTTTTTTCATGTCTTCAGGATCATGCTGACCATCTCCGTCCATTAATATTAAAATCTCACCGGAGGCGATTCTTATGCCGCTTTTTATAGCGGCACCGTTTCCAATGTTATAGGGGTGACTATATACAATAGCCCCCGCTTCTTTAGCCTTGAGGCTTGTGTTATCGGTCGATCCGTCGTTGATAACAATAACCTCAAAATCGGGGTACAGCTCCCCAATCTTCCTGGTTAGATCGCCTATTGTCTGCTCCTCATTATACGCGGGTATGATTACGGATACTTTTGTTTCGGACATTTTAAATTTCTTTTTTAGATACTTTCGTGTAATAAAATATTATTATTTGCGGTGGTTGACCATCAATTATCATACTACGAAATGGTATAAATTTCCATGTTTTACTTGAATAAGCCTATTATAGTTTTTTCTCTAAGGGGTAACATTTTAGCCTTTTAAAATATGGTTAATACAGAAGGGTGCTCGGGGATCTCTTGGACGGGGCGAACTTGATTCA
>CAYTUL010000305.1:0-5726 GCA_964441135.1 uncultured Desulfobacteraceae bacterium
CTGAATACCATAAAAAAGGAGTCTCCGGAAATCAAAGTTATTATGATCACCGCATATGCAAGCGTGGATGCCGCTATTGAAGCGTTTCGAAAAAGTGCGGATGACTTTTTTGCAAAACCGATAAGAATTGCTGATCTCAAAGCCTGTGTTCAAAAATTACTAAATGAATGACAACACCCTTTTTCAGAATAGGTTCCCAATCGTGAAGAGGGACGCCCTTCAGATTTTCAGTTTCTAAAGTGATAACGACTCTTTCTGAGGCCGTATACGAATAGGCGGTAAGTACCTGTCGATCACTGTTATTTATAACTTCATTATGGGGGACGTATGTGGGACAATCCGTAAATATTCAAATGATTCAAGTTCCCATTTAATAACCCCATTCTTTTTGGACCTTTTTTCTAACTAAACCCCGCAACTTACGGCTTAAAGCATTTTGGTCACTTTACTTCCTCGGACCATGATATGGTTCAAAAGAACGGGTGTGTCCAATGAGGACATCTTGGGGATGCATGAATACCCTAAAAGGTGTCCATTGAAAATTAATTTGAATATTTTGATCGTCCCCCTTTACGAGTATAGAAGAAAGTACAATAAAGAAATCCTCAATCAGGTATTTGATACAGTTGACTTGAGTCCAAACAATAGATGTTGTTTAGATCGTTACTTGCTACGCCAAACAGAAACCCAATATTCAACACCGAATATGACCTCATCAATCAATGGATCGAAGGGTTTGGTTTTTATAAGGAACTGGCTCAGATGCGTGGTAAAACCCTTTTCCCGTTAGCTCATTCAAAACAGGATTAGACTCACAATAACCGCATCTAAAGTAAAACATCTGAACTTTTCCAATAATTTTTTGTACATGCCACGTGATAGTGTTTCCGAATACAAAATTTCGAATGAAATGGACTCAAAAAAACAAAAAAAGGAAAAAGCGGAAACAAAACCGTAACATCTATCCATTATCATCTGACCCGTATAGATACTTTTCGATCAACTTTTCCATGATGTAAATCATCAGAAAGGAGAAAGGTCATGAAAAAAGCATACGGGTTGATTATGGTCGTGATGCTATCGTTGCTTATCTGTTCCAATGTTCAGGCAAAACCGAGTTCCCTCCTTATGGAAGAGGGTATTTACGCGGAGGAGACACTTGGGGATATCGATAAAGCCATAAGGATTTATAATGAAATCGTCAGCGATATGCAAGCGGCCCCATCCTACAAGGCGGAGGCCCTGTATCACCTGGGCATCTGCTATCTGAAAAATGGTGAAAAAGCAGAGGCCGCAAAGGCTTTCGATCATGTTTTATTGCAATACCCAGAGCAGACCCGGCTTGCCATGGATGCCGGATTAAGATCCTCGGAAATTAAATCTGTAATACAAGTGTCGACCGATCTTGACGACTCGGTTAAGTACAGATTCGGAATAGATAAAGATGCATCGATCTTTGATAAAAAATCGATTAAGATAGAACAGGCTAAACTTCGTGAATACCTCAAAAAAACCCATCCCCGCTGGCCGCATGGACAGACCAGAAAATATAGAATAATATGCGGACGGAAAAAATCCCTACTTACTGGTTCCGGAGGAAATGCTTATGATTACCTGGCTATTACAACCGTGAATCCTGCAAGGATTCAGGGAAAAGAATATTGGTGCTTTGAAACGAAATCTATTTCAGAAAAGGATCAAGTTTTCTACAACCGTGTTTTCGCGAACAGGGACAGCCTCATGCCTGTTAAAAGCTTTTTTAAAAACAAAATCTATACAACGAATATAGTATTTAATGAAGAAACAATTGAACTCAAACGTGATTTCCAGGGTGTCGGCAACACCACACAGATTCCCATTGAGGGTCCTGTTTTCGCTTTCCCTGAGATTATGTACCTTTTGGAACTTATCCCCAAGACCGAAGGTTTTAAAACGATCGTGTCAGTATTCGTCGGTGAATCGTCTGGTATTTCTGACATCGTGATTGAAGCGAATGGCAGAGAGACGGTGACCGTTCCCGCGGGGACTTTCCCCTGTTACAAGATTGAGGCATTCATAAATGATTCCCGGGTATTAGCGGGTACATCCTGGATTTCTATGGAAAAAGGGTTCATTGTTAAGGCCAATTATTATTTAGGACAAACGATCGAATTATTGGACGTCTATGATAAACCGGTAGTGATTGAAAGCTTTGAGGCGGGAGCCCTGGAAACAGTCTCCTTTCATTAATATATCGAACTTTACAGCACAGGCAGCGATTCGGGACTGGAAATGAAGGGTTATACTCTAACAAGATGGCCTTATAAGAATCGCGAGTTCTGGTATCTGCTCGGATTACTGGTTCTGACCGTGACCATTCCCACAGTATGCCTGCTCTGGTTTATGACAAGGGCGGTTGACAATGAGCGCATGGCCATACGGCAAAGTTTGACCGAATTTTACCAATCCCGTTTATCCGAGGTTAAACCGGTCATAAATGAATTCTGGAAGAAGAAACGGATGTCGCTGTCACTGACCGGGGAAGGACTATCCCCTGGTGAACGTTTTCATGAAATCGTAACAAGCGATGTGGCGGACAGCGCCGTTGTTTTCGGTCGGGACGGCAGGCTCATGTATCCTTTTTTATATGACAGGGCTCTGACAACCATAGAGAAATCTAAGGAGTGGAAAAGCATTCGGGATGATGAGTATGAAAAAAAGGATCCGACTACCGCCGCACTGCATTACATGAAGATCGTCCGGCAATCCGATAATACCGATGAAATCGCCCGTGCTTTACAGGGCCGAATCCGCAACCTGATTAAGTCCGGGAAACATCGGGAAGCCTTAAAAATCATCATCGATGAATTGAACCAAGACCGTTTTTTTTGGGCAAGGGATTCCAATGGCCGTTTAATCGTGCCGAATGTCCAATTACGTGCATTGCAATTGATGGATAAGCCTTCATTAAAGGAATATCAAGACCTGATGAGGGCTCTGATCGACCGAGTAAAAGATTATAGCAAACCGGGTTTTCCCTCTGCCCAGCGGCTGTTTCTGATGGAAAAGCTATTGGATCTGAATGGGGAAATATCGTTTCCGACTAGAAACGCCGAGTTCTACTTGAATGAAGTCATGAGTTCCGGTCTTCTGTTTTCCAAGAATTCCATCCTTACAAGTATAATTCCCGGCAACTTATATCAAGTGACAACCAGGGACGGTATGGTAACCGGTCTCTTTACCCATGACAGGATTATTCATGATACACAGGCCTTAATCGACAAGCATATCTCTCTTCCTGATACAATATTAAAAGTCACGTTAATTACAGCTAAATTAGACGGAAAGCCCTTCCTGAAGCTCAACCTGGGCCGAGAGATGCCGGATTGGGAAGTGAGATTATATCATGACGGAATCGATCCCTTCGCGGCCTCGACAGAAAAAATGGCAGGGACATATTTCTGGATCGCAGTCCTGGTGATTGGCGGAATCGCGGTTTTAGTGTTTCTGATTGCCTTTATTTTGCTGAAACAGGTAAGGCTGACGCGCCTGAAAAACGATTTTGTGGCAGCGGTTTCCCACGAATTAAAAACACCCATGGCCTCAATACGTCTCTTTGTGGATACGCTGCTTGAAGGGAGAAGCCGAAATGAACATCAAACCAGAGAATACCTGGAGCTGATTGCCACGGAAAACAAGCGTCTTAGCCAGTTGATCGACAACTTTCTCACATTTACCCGTATGGAGCGTGGAAAATATTCTTTTCAATTTGAAGAGATAGATCCCGCTGAGATCGCACAGTTGGCAGAAGAAACCGTTCGTGAACGATACGAGGCTGCCGGATGCATTTTATCCCTGGATATCGGCAACGGCCTACCTCCTGTTATGGCTGATAAGGATGCCATGGTTACGGTTTTACTTAATCTTTTTGATAATGCATTCAAGTATTCCGGAGACGAAAAACGGATTTCCATGAGACTGCTCGTTGAGGGTTCGGATATGTGCTTTCGGGTGGAAGACAACGGGATCGGACTCTCGCGTTACCACATTAAGAAGGTCTTTGACAGGTTTTACCAGGTAGATAGGAGTTTATCCAAGAACACAGGCGGGTGTGGTTTGGGATTGAGTATTGTGAATTACATAGTGAAAGCCCATGGCGGTTCCATTGAAATTGAGAGTGAACAGGGTATGGGAAGCGTTTTCATCGTAAGGCTGCCCGTAGATACACTGAGAAAAAAAGGGATAAGTAGTAAGTGACGAGTGAAAGAATCTTAATCATAGAAGACGACCCTTCCTTGTTAAGAGGGCTCAAGGACAATTTCGAATTTGCTGGTTATATTGTCGAAACGGCATCCACTGGTGTTGAGGGACTTGATGCATCCCTGAACTCAAACCCGGATCTCATTATCCTGGATCTGATGTTGCCTGAAATGAATGGTTATGAGATCTGTAGGCTGATTCGAGAAGAAGGGTTGAATATACCCATTATCATGTTGACCGCAAAGAGTCAGGAATCGGATATCGTGCTCGGACTAAACTTGGGGGCGGACGATTATGTTACAAAACCATTCAGCATCAGGGAACTCTTAGCCAGGACAGAAGCTTTTTTAAGGAGGAGAAGAAAGAGCGAACCGGAGGTCATCGAATTTGGAGAATGCAAAATGGATTTAGCAGGGCAGGTATTCATCCGTGAAGGGAAGGAAGTGAAACTGTCTCCAAAGGAATTCAGATTGTTGCGACATTTCCTGCTAAATCCGAATCGCGTGTTATCCCGGGATGAAATCTTAAACAAGGTTTGGGGATATAATCAGTACGTTACATCACGATCAATTGATCGCTTTGTGACGACATTACGGAAAAAAATAGAACCTGACTCTCGGAATCCAACCTTTATTATCACTATTCGAGAAATTGGCTATAAATTCCGTTTGGAAATCAACGAACAGGTTCAAGTCTCCGACTAGGTTAGGTTCGGTTAGGCTCCCTACCTTTCTTGACAGGACACCCTGTTTCATCCTTCCCAGAGATACCGGGATTTGTTTTCTTGGGGACTTACAACCGATTTCAGGCTGGTTGTTGGCTCATCATGTATTTGTTGCCGTAGTCTTGGCGAAGGCGCTTGCCTTTGGCTAATACTTTTGTTGATGTTATCAGACCATGCGGTATGCCTTGAAAATATCTTGACTTATCAATTTTAATAAGTTATTAATATTAATAATGTGGCATATACGAGAACATCACAAATTAGATAAGGTTATTGCAAAATTACCGTTGCAGGTCGTAAAAAAATACGAACTTTGGAAAAATATCGTTTTTCGACATGGGCCAGATAAATTACGGGAATTTCCTGGTTTTCATGACGAAAAATTAAAAGGAGAGTTTGAAGGACAACGATCATCACGGCTTAACATTCAATATCGGGTTATTTATTCTATCGAAAAAGAGACAGTTTCAGTTTATGTCATTGATATAACACCACATAAATATTAGGGAGTTAAAATAATGAAAATTAAAAAATCGAATTATAAACCGGCAAAACAGCATACGATTTTAACTACCGGAGAAGTAATTAAAATGTTGCGTGAATTAAAAGGATGGACCCAAGAGGAATTATCTAAATATTGCTCTATCAATGCGAAAAATATCAGTATGCTTGAAAATGATAAGTTAGAAATCGGGAAAAAAAGGGCATTGCAACTCGCCACTGCATTTGATGTACATCCTGCTATTATTATGTTTCCTGAATA
>CAYTUL010000306.1:0-5706 GCA_964441135.1 uncultured Desulfobacteraceae bacterium
AACCCCAAATATTTGGTCATGGCAACGCCCAATGGAATCTCAAAAAGATATCTCCATGAAAAGAAACATCATACCTGCTTTACCTATAAAACCCCTTTGAGGTTTAAAGCAAGGCCACGTCCTTCTCCGTACAAACCATCGGGATCTTCGATGGGCGTGGATTCTTTACTCCGTCATACTCATTTCTCCTTTCTATGGGTGATAGATAAAATAAAGCCTATTACAGTTTGTTGGACCAATCAAGTGTATGAAGCCTGCCTATCTGAGTCAAGCTTAAATAATGGATATGGAAATTGGTGGACATAGCCTGTCCCGGCCTGTACACTCATTCGAGGAACGACCCGAAGAGGTCATGATTAAGGAGGGTGCATATTGTGGATCCAGAGAAGGGTATCCTGAATCTATTTCATCCCATGATTGCGGGGTGGTTCAGGGACAGGGTTGGGAAGCCCACGGAGATCCAGGTGCGGGGCTGGGAAAAGATCGCCGACGAAGATCACGTCCTCATCACCGCCCCGACCGGAAGCGGAAAGACCCTGACAGCATTTTTATGGGCCCTGAACCAGTGGGTGACCGGGGCGATGGACATAGGGCATACCTCTGTTCTCTACATCTCTCCCCTCAAGGCCCTCAACAACGATATTCGCAGAAACCTGATCCGCCCCCTTGAAGAACTGAAGGATGTCTTTCAAAGTCATGGCAGGCCGTTCCCTCCCATCAGGGTGATGACCCGGAGCGGGGATACGCCCCAGTCCGACCGGAGGGCCATGCAGCGCCATCCACCCGAGATCCTGATCACCACCCCCGAAAGCCTGAACCTGCTCCTGAGTTCCGCAGGGGGCCGGTCCATCCTGACAAGCATCGAGACGGTCATCCTGGACGAGATCCACGATGTCCTGGGGACCAAGCGGGGCGTACACCTGATTACGGCCGTGGATCGCCTCGTGCCCCTTTCCGGCGAGTTCCAGCGTGTGGCCCTCTCGGCCACGGTCAAGCCCTTGGGGACCGCGGCCTCCTTTATCGGCGGGTTCAGGTTAGAGGGCGGAAGTGTAACCCCTCGTTATATCCCGCGGGATGTCCAGGTCGTGACTTCTCAAAGGGCCAAGTCCTACCGCGTTCGGGTCCGTTTCTCCGGAAGAAAGGACGATTATCCGGATCAGGAATCGATCTGGAGGCCCATTGTCAGGGAATTGAAGGAGATCATCGGTGGCAACCGGTCCACCCTGATATTCACCAACAGCAGGAGGCTGTGCGAGAAGCTGACCCTCAAGATAAACAGGGAAGAGGCGCAACCCATTGCCTATGCCCACCACGGCTCCCTTTCAAGGGAGATCCGGACCGAGGTGGAGAGGAAATTGAAAAAGGGGGATCTGAAAGCCATCGTGGCGACCAACACCCTTGAACTGGGAATCGATATCGGGCCGTTAGACGAGGTCGTGCTGGTCCAGTCCCCGCCTTCCCTCTCCTCCGCCATCCAGCGCGTGGGCCGGTCCGGTCACCGGGTCGGCGGGACAAGCACCGGCACCTTTTTCCCAACCCATGACCAGGATCTCCTGGAGGCGGCCGTGTTGTCCAGGGGTATCCTTTCCCACGACATGGCGGACATCCGGCCGGTCCGGTGCCCCCTGGATGTCCTGGCGCAGATTATCGTCTCCATGGTCGGCGTGGAGACCTGGGACATGGATGCCCTGTTTGCCCGGTTGCGAACGAGCCTTGCTTACAGGGATCTTACTCGATCCCAGTTCGATCTGGTCCTGAACATGTTAGGGGGAAGATTCGCGGATACCCGGATTCGCGAGCTGAAGCCGAGGATATCCATCGACCGTTTAGACAATACCGTGTCGGCCCGGAGGGGGGCCCTCATGGCCCTGTATATGTCAGGGGGAGTTATCCCGGACAGGGGCTATTTCCAAATGCGGCACCTGGAGAATAACGCCCTCATCGGCGACCTGGACGAGGAGTTTGTGTGGGAAGCGAGGATCGGTCAGATATTTACCTTGGGCACCCAGAACTGGAGGATCGAGCGTATCACCCACAGCGATGTATTTGTCCTGCCGGCTCCCCCCGGGGCCCTGTCCGCCCCCTTCTGGAAGGCCGAGGGGATGAATCGCGATTTCCATTTTTCGGAACGGATAGGCCTTTTCCTGGAGGAGGCGGATCATAGACTGGCGGATCCTGACTTTCCGGATGTACTGGAAAGGGAACATTGTATGGAAAAAGAGGCGGCGGACCGCCTCTTAAGATTTCTGCGGGACCAGAGGGAATCGACGGGGCGCGACCTTCCCCACAGGCGGCACCTGCTCATCGAATATGCAGGAACGGGCCCCGGAGCGGTCCCGGGGAACCAGGTTATCCTTCATACCCTCTGGGGAGGGTGTGTAAACCGCCCTTATGCCATGGCCTTGGATGCGGCCTGGGAGGAAAGGTTCGGTCACGGCCTCGAGATTTTCACGGGCAACGACTGTATAGCCCTCCTGCTGCCCCATGAAATCGGACCGGATGAGCTCCTCTCTCTGGTCACAAGCCGGAATGTCCACTCGCTTCTCAAGAGGAGGCTCGAGGGGTCGGGATTCTTCGGCGCGCGGTTCCGGGAGTGCGCCGGCAGGGCCCTCCTGCTGACCCGGCAGAGGTTTAACGAACGAATGCCCCTGTGGATGAGCCGGCTCCGCTCTAAAAAATTGTTAGAATCGGTCCTCCGGTACGAGGATTTCCCGATCCTTCTCGAGACCTGGAGAACGTGCATGCAGGATGAGTTTGACATGGACGCGCTGATTCAGGTGATTACGGAATTAGAGACCGGCACCATTCTGTGGTCCGAGGCCCGGACGTCCCATCCGAGCCCCATGGCCAGGACTATTACCTGGAGACAGATCAACGAGTATATGTACAGGGATGATGAACCCGCATCGGGGAAGACCTCAAGGCTAAGGGGCGACCTGCTTCGTGACATGATTTTCACGCCCGAACTTCGACCAATCATGGGACCGGAGATCATCAATCCCTTTGAACTGAAGCGTCAGAGGCTAAGTCCCGGGTACTCTCCGGCGTCGGACAGGGACCTTGTGGACTGGGTAAAGGAACGGGTCATGATCCCGCAGGATGAATGGGTAGGATTGTTAGAGGCCATGGAGAAGGATCACGGAGAGATTTCAAGGGAGTGGGTGGCTTCCGCTGGAAAAAAGATCCTGGAGGTGAGACCTACCGATGCTGAAGGTTCCCTCATGATAGCACTGGAACAGGCCCCTGTCATTCTTACATCTTTATACGGCGGGATGAATGAGCTCCCGATGAAGCGGGTCACCCCGGACAAAGATAGCCTGCCGCGGGACCTTGAGGATAAGACCCTTTATGACAACGGGGAAGATTCGTTTCCCTCGATCCTCGGGGAATGGCTTCAGTACTATGGCCCGATCTCATCCATAAAGATCAGGAGCCTGATCGGGATTGAAGACTCCCGACTTCAGAGGGCCCTTGAGGACCTCCTTGACGCGGAGAAGTTAGTCGTGGGCCGGTTACGGCTGGAGGGCGGGGACGAGGATGTGTGCGACAGTGAAAACTTTGAACACCTCCTGAGACTTACCCGTTTGAGGGCCCAGCCTGAATTCAGGCCCCTGAACATTGGAAGCCTCCCCCTGTTTTTAGCCTTACACCAGGGTATGGCCCGGCCTAAAGAGGGTGTGGAAGGGGTCGCACGGTCCATTGAAAAACTCCTCTGCTATCCCCAGCCCGCCTCGCGATGGGAATCTGAAATCCTTCCTGCCCGATTAAACAATTACCGGAGCTCATGGCTTGACACCCTTATCCAGAAGGGTGCGCTCCGGTGGACCGGAAGCGGGGAACAGGAGGTCGCCTTCTGCTTTGAATCGGATCTTGATCTCATGCTGGAGGAGACACAACCGGGAGATGAAGGGGATGTAATCAGGGACGAGGAACCGGGTGACGGGGATCTCCCGGTTCCCGGTACTGAAGGCCGGTACGATTTTTCCACCCTGCTTCGTCTCACGGGCATGAGACCGCAGGAATTGGCGAACAGGCTGTGGGAAGGGGTGTGGAAGGGCAAGATCGTAAATGATACATTTCTCTCTTTGCGTACGGGTATCGAGACGGGTTTCAGGGTGTCCATGGAGACCGGAAAGGCCCGGGGAAGGCGGCGCGCCTTTTCCAGGTGGAAACATAGCGTCCCCTTTGCCGGTAACTGGTATCGACTTTTCTGGCCGAAACTTGAAGAGGATCTTCTGGAAAGGGAGGAGAGGAACAGGGACCGGGTCAGGATTCTCTTAGACAGGTATGGGATTGTTTTCAGAGAATTGCTCCAGAGAGAGGCTCCTCCCTTTCAGTGGCCCGGCCTCTTCAGGACAATGCGTCTCATGGAATTTTCAGGTGAGATACACGGCGGCTATTTTTTCGAGGGCATTCCGGGTCCCCAGTTTATTTCACACAGGGCTTTGAGGCGGATTCAAAGGCCGCTCCCCGATAAGGTGATCTGGTGGATCAATGCCACGGATCCCGCCTCTCCCTGCGGGCTTCCCCTGAAGGGCTTGAAGGAATCCCTACCCAGGAGGGTCGACGGGAACCATCTCGTATACCAGGGCAGCAGGCTCATCATGACATCCGGGCGCAAGGGGAAAGATCTCCGTTTCTTTATCCCGCCCACGGATCATCTGGTTCAGGACGCCCTCATACCGCTTCACCATATGCTCACGAGGTCCTTTCAGCCCGTGAGACGGGTCGTGATCGAGAACATCAACGGGGAAAGGGCACCGGAAAGCCCGTACCTGGATGCCCTTCAAACGGCCTTTGATGTTTCGGCGGACTACCGGAACGTGATTCTTTACCGCAGATCCCGAGCACTTCCTTGATTTGCTATTAAAAAACCCGGTCTTTTAGGCCGGTCGAAGATTCCGCATCGCGGAGTTCATGGTTCTCCGGTTAGACCTGAAGATGGATATCTGGTATGATATTTCTTATCAGGGAGATATAGATTTGAGCCTTTCTATCCATACCTTCTTTCCCTTAGACCTATCCTTTTCATGAAAAATGGAGTAGACCAGGGGGACGAGCAACAGGGTCACGATCGTGCTTGCCAGCAGACCCCCGATGATCACGGTGCCCAAGGGCTGCCAGGCTTCTCCTCCCTCTCCCCGTGTGAAGGCCATGGGGAGCATGCCGAATATGGTCGTCGTGGCCGTCATTAAAACGGGTCTCATTCTCCTTGTTCCGGCCTCCAGGATCGCGTCGTAAACGGCCATGCCTTTCCGGCGAACCAGGCGGTTCATAAAATCCACTAAAACAATCCCGTTGTTGACCAGGATGCCCACGAGCATGACCAGACCCAGGAGGCTTACGAGGGAAAGAGGAATGCTCCTCATGAGCAGGGCCCCGATCACTCCCGTGATTCCCAGGGGAAGGGAAAACATGATGATAAAGGGATCCAGAACATTTTCGAATTGGGCTGCCATGACCATGTAGACCAGCAGGACCCCGATGATGAGCAGCAGGCCGATATCCCGGAAGGCCTTTCTCTGCTCGCTGAATTCCCCGCCCCAGGAAGTATGGACATCCGCCGGAAGTTCCATGTGCTCAATCCTTTTCTCCAGATCCCGGGCCACCTCACCTGTTGATCGGCCATAGACCCCGCATTTTACCTCCACGAGGCGCTCCCGGTTTTTCCGCTTGATCTCGACCGGGCCTGTCTTCTCCCTGATC
>CAYTUL010000307.1:0-5704 GCA_964441135.1 uncultured Desulfobacteraceae bacterium
GCCTGCATCTTCCCGATTTTCCGGCCCCACCGCCACCTTGCCATCAAGGGTGCGGGTATTTTCGTTGATAAGAAAGAGCATGGCCCTGTTGAACCCGAGGCCATTGCCGAGAGTTATGGCAGACAGAAGGATTTTCAAAACCTTTTCCAGTCTTCGAGCCCCGATCAAAGCCATACTTGTTCCATGGAGAATGGATAGCTCCCTTACAATGACATCCTTTTCATAGACAAGGTTTTCCACCTCTCTGAAGGCCATGGCCTTTTCGAGGGCGCTGGATATATATCCCGCCATGGCCGTCAGGAGCTCGAGGTCCCCCTCCACGAAGCTTCCTTCGAAACCTATTCCGATGACCTCCTTATCAAAGACGCTGAGCACACCCAAAAGCCTTTCTTTGGATCGTAGGGGCACACATATGTATGAATGCGCCTGCTCCCTAATAGGGTCGCTGCATACGAAATCATCTTTCGTATTCGTGACCAACATGGGCGTGCCGGTGCGGATCACACGGCATATATGAATGCCCCTTTCTTTTAGGCATAGTCTCTCGCGAGCATTGGGATACCACCCATAGCTCGATCTTTTAATCAGTACCTGGTTTTCTTCGTCAACAAGCCGTAGAAGCCCGCCCCTTGCGCCGATTATCTGGACGCTGGTCTTGACAATGAGATCAATCAATTGATCCAGATCACCCGTAGAAATCACCGCCCTGTTTATCACAAAAAGGGAACTGAGTTCGCTAAGGCGTTTCTTTGCGTCAACAAAGAGCCTGGCATTGCGGATACAGCCTGCCATTTCTCTTGCTACAACCGAGATAAGGCGGATTTCTTCATCCGCGAAGACCAGAGGCCTTCGATTCTGCAAGAGGATGACGCCGTAAAAAAAGTCCTCATCGACGACGGGTTGAGCAAGTATGGCCCCCCAATCCGCCATATCTTGTATTTGATTTGAAGCCTCGCCCTGAAGGCTGGAACAATCCATCAGGATAATCGGTTCCCTTTTCTTTGCGCAATTCCCAACAATGCCCTCACCCAACGAAAAGGAAGTTTTTGAGGAAATCCTGTCTGCCGGCCTGTCTGATGAGTGAAAGCTCAACGTCTCCGATTCGGCATGATATGTAAAAAGTGAGGTCGCATCTACCCTAAAGCTTTCTGAAAGATATCGAAGGATGGTCAGAAGTCGTTCTTCGATATCCAGGTTCGAATTCGAAAACCCTATCACATGACTCAAGATCTCAACCGCTTCCATTTGACAAACTCAACTATTCCTTGGCGGCAATGTATTGGTTGAAAATAACAAAAATCGATCTCAAGGAATCGATGGGAGATTTCAGAAAGGATTGGCAGTTAAAGGAAAGGAGATTCCATCCTTTATTCTTTGGTTCAAGGGATTTCAAGGGCACTTATGTAAAGCCGATCTTTCCAGCGGAATCGGCGCTACTCTCCTCTTTGCTTCTCTTCGGCCTCTTGGGCCTTTTTGCATTCAATACACAGCGTTGTAACAGGTCTGGCCTTTAATCTCCTTTCAGCGATCTCCTCTTCACAGGACTCACATATTCCATAGGTCCCATTTTCGATTCGTTCCAGCGCATCCTTGATTTTACCGATTAACTTTCTCTCCCTGTCGCGTATTCGAAGGGTAAAATTGCGATCTGATTCGAGCGTTGCCCTGTCTGCCGGGTCCGGCATGTTCTCCTTCATATTGCTCATACCGCTAACGGTTTTATTGGCCTCACTAAGAAGGGTTTCTAGCTTTTCATTCAGCAGGTTTTTAAAATAGTCTAATTGTTTTTTCGTTAGCATAATATAAAAATACTGCTCCTTCAGGAATAATGTCCGCGGTCATTTGATGTTAATTATTCATATAGATTAAAAAAGGTAAAATCTAGAGTAAAATGAACTGCTGTTTTCTTATTTGATCTTGTCCCAAAAGGATTTCTTCTTATTGGAATTTGTGGGTCCTTCTGTTTTTGCAAATTCCTCCAAAAGCTCTCTTTGACGATGGTTTAACTTTTTTGGAATCTTGACGTTAATTTTTATAAAAAGATCACCACGATAATTTCCCCTAAGACTGGGCATTCCCTGGCCTGTTAAGGTTAATATCTCTCCCGGTTGCGTTCCTTTTGGAATGGTTAAGGATTGGTTGCCCTCCTTTCCCAGTACCGGAATCGTAATGGTGTCGCCTAAAATGGCTTGGATGAATGATATGGGGATCTCACAAAAAAGATGTTCCTCTTTCCTTGAAAAAAATCCATGGTCCCGTACGTGAATAACGACAAAAAGATCCCCGGGAGGACCGCCGTATTCTCCTGCTTCACCTTCTCCCTTAAGACGCAACTGTGATCCGGTATCTACACCTGGGGGTATCTTTAGCGTCAGCTTTCGGTTGATTTTCACTTTTCCGCTTCCTTTGCATGAATGGCAGGGATCGGCAATAATACGTCCCTGCCCCTGACATGCAGGACACGTGGTGTTGATCTGAAAAAATCCTTGCGTCCGCTGAATGCTGCCCCTTCCTTGACATGTTTTACATATTTGCAACTCACTCCCAGGCATACTACCGGATCCATCGCAGAGCTCACAGGATTCCCATTTCTTGAACGTTATTTCTTCTTCTTTTCCGGAAAAGGCCTCCTCAAGGGTCAGCTCCGTATCATAGCGCAAATCGGCTCCCTTCCTGGAGCGGTCTCGTCTGCTCGTCCGGGTTCCAAATCCAAAGAATTCCTCAAAGATATCCCCAAAACTGGAAAAAATATCATTAAACCCGCTAAATCCGCTGAATCCGGTTCCTCGAAGCCCCTCATGACCGAATTGGTCATATATCTGTCTCTTTTCGCTATCCCTCAGAACTTCATAGGCCTCAGGCGCCTCTTTGAACCGCTCTTCAGCCTCTTTGTCTCCGGGATTCCTGTCCGGATGATATTTCATGGCTTGCCTTCTATAAGCCCTTTTAATCTCTTCTTCCCCTGCATTGCGGGAGACATTCAGGGTCTCATAGTAATCTCTTTTTTCCATTATTCCTCACTTTCAGCTTCGGCTTCTTCGGCTGTTTGCCCGTTGGGGATTGCTTCGTTGCTTTCCGTACTCATCACTTGGGTTTCTTCAGGAGAAGTATCTGCCTGATTGTCCATTAGCACGGGCATATTTGTTATGTCAGCTTTTTTAATAGTACCTGCCGCGCCCTCCCGTAAGGCAATGACAACATCCCGGTTTTTTGAAGAAATAGTCGGCTCGGCGCCTTTTCGTAATTGTCTTACGCGCTGGGATGCCATATGAATTAAAGTGAACCGATTATTCACTTTTTTTAAACAATCTTCTACAGTTATTCGTGCCATGCTGATCTCCTTATGCTTAAAATGATTAAAATCAAATTAAATATTCTACACTATATTGTAGTTTTAGTTGTATTTTTAACATTTATTTTATATTATTAAAATCTTTCCATCCCCTTATGGTGGAAGGATATGATGATATGAGCAGGATTTGAAATAATTAATGATAGAATTTTTAGAAAACTCTTTAATTTAGCACTTATAAATGTAAATGTAAAGCTGCTTGATTTGTAAATACATACTATGGAAATCGCATCGTGATAGCCAAGGTCTTAAGTAGCGCGGTAATTGGAATTGATGCATACATTGTTGAGGTAGAAGTGGATATATCTCAAGGCCTTCCTTCCTTTTCCACAGTCGGTCTTCCCGAGGGAGCTGTCAAGGAGAGTAAAGAACGGGTCAAGGCGTCTATAAAAAATTCAGGATATCATTTTCCTTCCGACAGGATAACCGTTAATCTTGCACCTGCGGATATTAAAAAGGAAGGTTCTGCATTTGATCTTCCCATGGCCATCGGTATCTTGTCGGCAACCGGATTAATCCCCAGGTCGTCTTATACGCCATACCTTATTTTGGGAGAACTCTCCCTTGACGGCCTAATTCGGCCCATAAAAGGCAGCCTCCCCATTGCAATAACCGCGAGAGATAAAGGACTCAGAGGAATATTCCTGCCGCCGGAAAATGCCTCGGAAGCCGCTGTTGTAAAAGGTATTGATATCTATCCCGTTGAAACACTTTCTCAGCTTGTAGAAACCCTTTTGGGATTATCAAAGATAAATCCTTACCAGGTCAATATCAACCGACTTTTTAAAAAATCGGACCATCAGATAGACTTTATGGATGTCCGAGGGCAGGAAAACGTAAAACGGGCACTCGAAATCGCCGCGGCAGGCGGGCACAATATGATCATGATCGGTCCGCCAGGAGCGGGGAAAACCATGCTCACGCGGCGTCTTCACACCATTCTCCCTGAACTGAGTTTTCAGGAGTCTTTAGAGACCTCAAAGATTTATAGTGTAATGGGGCTTATGCCCGAAGGATGCGGCCTCATAGGTGAGAGACCATTCCGGTCTCCGCATCACACTATTTCCGATGCCGGTCTTATCGGTGGAGGTAAGAACCCTAAACCAGGTGAAGTCAGCCTTGCCCACAATGGGGTGCTTTTTTTGGATGAGGTGCCCGAGTTTCGAAAAAATGTATTGGAAGTCCTTCGACAGCCCATGGAAGATGGACATGTGACTATTTCGCGGGCCAGCATGACGGTCACCTACCCGGCCAATTTCATGTTGGTTGCAGCCATGAATCCATGTCAATGTGGTTTTTTCGGTGACGTTCGAAGGGAATGCAGCTGTTCATATATACAAATTCAAAAATATCGGTCAAAGATTTCAGGTCCCTTGATGGACAGGATAGATATCCATATGGAGGTCCCTGCCGTCCAGTATAAAGACCTCTCGTCCACAGCGGCGGGCCGATCATCCGCAGAGATCCTGGAGCAGGTAAAAAAGGCCCGGGCGATCCAGACGAATCGATTTGAAAGAATGAAAATCCATACCAATGCCCAGATGAACAGCCGCCAGATAAGGAAGTTTTGTGTAGTGGACGATGAATCAGAAGGTCTCCTGGAGCGGGCTATGGAAAAATTGGGGCTCAGCGCCCGGGCCCATGCACGGATCCTCAAGATCTCAAGGACCATTGCGGACCTGGCCGGTTGTGCGGACATTAAGGCCGATCATGTGGCTGAAGCTATACAATACAGGAGCCTGGATCGGAGGATGTTGAGGTAATATATTGGGAACAGATACCCTTACGAGATGGATTTTTTTACTTTTTTACAAGCATTTCCCTTCTACTTATTTCATGGACAACTCTTTAATCCAGGCCTGCGATGCCGTCTGCAAAGGATTCCAGGGACTGCTTAACGGGGGTGTATAGCTCAGATCCAGTTGACTTAAAGACTCGACGGTCATATCGTTAAAAATAGCGGTGGCAACGATGTCGATTCGCTTAGAGATCTCCGCTCTGTAGTACCCGATCATCTGAGCGCCCAGAAGACGATGTGTTTTTCGGTCTCCAGTCATGCGGATATGAAGAGGTGAGGCACCCGGATAATAGGCCTTGCGGTCCCACGTCTCCAGATTGGTGGTCAAGACATTAAATCCCGCCTCCCGGGTCTCGCTCTCCCGTATCCCGGTCCGGGCCACAACAATATTGAAGATCTTAACTACCTGGGTCCCTAAAGAACCTGCAAATTCGGTTTTTAAACCAGCTGCGTTTTCCCCAGCTTTTCTATGGCTTTGACGGCGAGTCGATCGATTAGCCTGATCCCCTGCACAGTCTAAGGACGGCCGGGCAGGTATAGCCCCTGTTCCGATA
>CAYTUL010000308.1:0-5701 GCA_964441135.1 uncultured Desulfobacteraceae bacterium
GAATAGGCTTGCCTATATCGTCCATGTGGCGGATGCAATAGCGATGATGACGGGTCTTGGTCTTGGAATAGATGGAAACCTATATCAGATGGATGAAAGAGCAATGGAAATCCTTGGACTTCAAGAGGATGAAATAAACGGTATCATGAGTGAAGTTTTGGAGGCGGCTCAAAAAATTACCGAATGACGATGAAAACCATGAAGCATAATACCAACCCTTGTCGCCGGTTTATGAAAACAATTTCGGAACAGGTCAACTCAGATAAAATGAAATTATAAGGAATCACCGATGCCCAAGGTAAATGAAAAAGATCTGTTAGATGAAATCCGCTATGATATAAAGGTAAAGGATTTACTAAAGGCCAGACTTGTCCTCGCCTCTCTGGAAAACGTAAGTAAAAGGACTCAGAAACAGGCCCTGTATGAAGTAAGCAGGACGGATGACGAGTTCTCGATTCCCCTGTTGGCCAGTTTTATAATCAACAACCCGAAAGTGGCCGATTCATTTCCACAACTCAAGGAGACCATGTTTTCCAAGCTTATAGACAATCCCAATATGTTATTGGATTTACTGTCAAAATCTGAAGACCCCTTGAGCAGGACTTTTTTCGCAGAGGCCGTGGGGGAAATACGATTCAATGATGCAGCGCCTGTTCTGCTGGAAATCCTTTCTGATGAAAATGATGTAAAAACAATTGAATCCGTAATTACCTCATTAGGAATGATCGGTAATCCGTCTACTGTCGGCCCGGTTTCAGAGCATCTCTATTCCACGAACAGGGACATTATTAGCGCATCGATTCGTACCTTAGGCATGCTGGCTACCCCCGACGCCGTGCAGAAACTGGCAGACAGACTTGGAGGAGATTGCGACCTGGATCTTATGATCCTCGATATCATGGCAAGAATCCATATTCCAGAGGCTATCGAAAAACTCAATGAAATCCTCGAGTCCCCATTGGTCCATCTGAGGACGGCAGCCAAGAAAAAACTCGGCGAGATCGGCGTGATGAGTATACGTGTTTTGATCAAGAATCTTCTCCGCGATAATTCTGACCTGGTCATTCACTCTCTGAATGTGCTTGGTGACCTCGGGGATAGCGCGGCCATCCCTCCCATCCGGAAACTCCTCTTCAACGAGCCGAAGGATCCCAATGTCCGGTTCGCAGCCTATGAAGCGCTGGGTAGATTACCCCTGGATAAAGGGACCTTCACCTTAGCCGCCGGATTAGAAGATCCCGTGGATAATGTCCGGGATGCAGCGGTGATGGCCATTGACAGGAACTATAATCCTGTTTTAGCCGGTGGGGTAAGAAATCTGATCCGCCCCGGGGACGCGCAGGCCATTAAGATCATTATGGCGATCATAAATTCCCAGTGCGAAAATATCTTTCTGGACCTGCTGGAGGAAGATTTTTTTCAATCTCCTGCGATCAAATATCTTAAAAATCAGGCGCACCCGGATATTCGATCTCTCTTCGGGCAGGTCCTCGAGCGGGCCGGATATAATGACTTCTCCAGGCAAATTGCCCCTGAAAAGGTCACGGAGGCCAGGAGGAAATTGAAGGTATTTGCCGTTGACGATTCCAGGATGATTCTCAATATATATCGAACGGTACTTCACAACTTAGAATGCGAATCCCATCTTTTCGAATTTCCCGTGAACGCCCTCGAACGATTAAAAAAAGAAACGCCTGACCTGATCCTGACTGATTTGAATATGCCGGATATTACGGGTATTGAATTCACAAAAGGTGTCAGAAAACTGTATGATAAGAAAGAACTCCCGATTATCATGGTAACGACTCAGGACGAGGCACGGGATAATGAGGCGGCCTTTGCAGCCGGTGTAAATGGTATCCTGCAAAAACCCTTCACAGAAGGCCATATCAGAAAGGCCCTGGTAAAATACGCAGGTAAAAATCTCCTTTAGGGTATCCCTGCACTACTTTTGGATATAGCCGAGCTCGATTAATTTCTCTAAAACCTGTCTTGTCTTTCCCATACTATCGAAGATGAGTTCCGAGCTGATAGTAGCCGAGGTAACGGCATCCACTTTCGGGTTAAAATGCATATCCTCCAAAAGGGATTTGCCTTTAAAATGATTCTGTATCTTAGCCACATCCTCTTCGTCCCATTCCTCATTGTCTAACTTGAAGATCTCGATAGGAATAAAATACAGAAATTTCCCCTCGCTGTCGAAACTGTAAACATAAAAAATATTATGACAGTCCATGCATGGAATTTTCCTTGAAACGATGCGGGCAAATATGGGTTTATTGGATTTCTTCAGGACTCCCTCGTAAACAGTACCGAATTCGGGTAATAGAATTTTCTTTATATCATCCTTTATCTCACCCGCGAGGGACAGGCTTTGGCGTACTTTCTCTATCAGGTCACTTTCAGAAATGGGCATGACAAGGCCCTCTTCTTCCGGACTCGGTCGCTCCTTTCCGGGCGCGACGGCAATGGTTGAGATATCCGTCTCGAAGGCCTTTCGGGCCATCGAGAGGAGTTTATCCGAGTCTGCGAGCCTTCCCAAATGAGTATCAACCACTATAAGGCGTCCCTGACCATATGGTTTTGCGAAGATCAGGAAAGGAGTAGGGGGTTGCCCTACCAAATTGTGAAATTTATATTCATCATCCGGCACAATAGGAAAATTGTATCTGTCTTCATAATCACTGATATCCCATATGTCATTTCCGGCCCCGATACCCATCATCTTTACATGGTCCTTGAGCTCCGGATCTTTATTGATCTTTGCAAATAATTCGTTCATATAAGGAGCCATAAAATTACAGGAGGCGCAATAGACATTGAATACCTCAATAATGATTAAATCCGCATCCAGTTCACCCGGCTTTAAGGTTGTTTCTTTGTCCAATCTGAGATAGGATCGATAGGCCGGGTTTTTTGGTGCCATAACAGAAAAGGCCGGAAGCACCGCGCCGGGACCGGGCAATCCTTCAGGGACTTTTGAAAGGGCTTCTCCTTGATTGAACAGGGTAAATCCAATAAGAAATAGAATGATAGGTAAAGCAATTATTATCTTCTTTAATCCAGGTTTTTCCATATTCACCTCTTATAGCAAAATGTTTCTAAAGAAATCTTTCATCAACCCTGAAAAATACTTTTTATGCATGAAAAACATTCTCTATGAAAATGATATAGATCCTTTTTTTTTAGTATAAAATATTAAAGGAGCGCGTCTGTGAAATCAAGGATAAAAGGGAAATGAAATAATAATTCTGAAACCTGACAAGATTTTTCATAATCCATTTGCATAATACACCGTTGAGATTATAATATAACTTTGTGGCACCTTACCGGCCCTGATAAAATTTGATCTCTTACGAGGATTTTACATAGCAAGGGAAATCGGTTCTTAATCCATAGGGAGGTTTATTATGAAGCGATCTATATTGCTGGGTGTTTTTTTCCTTTTTTCATGTCTATTCGTGAATAATGCGATTGGTGCTTCGGGGACCCGGTTGCTCAAAGAAGTGAAGGGGCCTGATCAGGAGATCAAGAGCACGCGGGGTATGCCCCTTATCATTTCCAGGAAAGTCTATACTTTCGCTGTTTTTCCCGAAAATATCCTTATTGAACGCGGAAAATCCATGCGGTTTACAGTTGTTATCACCAATCCAACGGGTGAGCCTTTGGATTTTAAGCTGGAGGATGTCCGGGTATTCTCTGATCAGAAAGATCTAAAGCTATTATCGGAGGATGAGATTGTTGACAGGGCTCAAAAGGATTTTTCAAAAGAGGAGGAGGGAATGAGCGAGGAGCAGAAAAAGCTTTTAGGTCCCTACAGGAAAGAAAAAATACGTTTGCTTCGGGAAGGCCTGCTTGGAAGCCGGACCCTGTTACCCAATGAGGATGTCAAAGGGATTGTTCATATTGATCTTCCAATGGGCAGTAATAGCCTGACCATTGAAATAACTACCCCGAAAGACACCCATAAATTCAGTTTTAACGTGCTTGAATTATAGTGAGACGAAGGATCAAGGAGGGTCCTTCCGTGCAAATAATATCGGGTAAAAATAGTTAGGAAGGGTAACTACTGGAATCGCTACCATAGGGACATGAAAAAACTACTATTCTTTTTATCGCTTGGCGTCATTTGTTCTCTCCTGTTTTCGCCCCATTCATCGGCCTCTACAGTCCGTGTAGAGATCATCCATTCCCAGGACCGGTATCAGGCGGGCGGGACCTATCCGATTATTATCCGTCTCAGGGTTGCGGAATCATGGTACATACATAGCGCGAGAGAGGAAGAGGACGGCCTGATTCCTACAGCCCTTACCTTTGAGAACGGACCGTTTATAGAGACAGAAGATATCCGGTTTCCCGAGCCGGGGAGGCAGGAGTTCGAGTACACCGATGGCGAGATGGAGGTCTATTCGGACACGTTCCGGGTGGTGGTGATGATAAGGGTGGATGAAAAAACACCCAGGGGGGAAAAGATCCTTACAGGGCATCTTACCTATCAGGCCTGTTCGGACAAGGCATGTCTTCCTCCCGAGAAGGTAAACATCCAGATCCCCCTGTCCGTAGTCCCCCCGGGGAGTTCTGTAAGGCTTTTGAATAGGGCTGAATTCGAAGGCATCCAGGAAGATAGACAGGTGAAAATGCATCTCCCGGGCGGCCGAGCGGGAGCGGGTTTATGGCTGACCCTTCTCTTTATATTTACGGGCGGCCTCGCACTGAATCTAACGCCCTGTATCTATCCTCTCATTCCGATAACCGTCTCTTATTTTGGGGGAAAGACCCAGAGCGCTTTCAGCAACACGATCATCCATGGAATTCTATATCTAACAGGCCTTTCCGTGACAAATTCGGCGCTGGGAGTTTCATCCGCTTTATCGGGCGGAATGCTTGGATCGGCCTTACAGAATCCGGTCGTACTTATATTTGTCGCCTGTGTGATGACGGCCTTGGGCCTCAGCTTCTTCGGTTTCTGGGAGATCCGGGTACCCGGTGTGCTGAGCAGGATGGCCTCGAAGAGTTATAAGGGATATTTCGGAACGTTCTTTATGGGTTTGACCCTTGGGATTGTTGCGGCGCCGTGCCTCGGACCGTTTATATTGGGGCTTTTTACGTATGTGGGGCAGATGGGTGATCCCTTCCTGGGGTTCCTTTACTTCTTTATCCTGAGTCTTGGGATGGGGCTTCCCCTCTGTATCCTGGCCATATTCTCGGGTGCGATTGATCGGCTTCCCATGTCAGGGGACTGGATGATATGGATCAGGAAACTGATGGGATGGGTCCTGATAGCAATGGCGGCCTATTTTATCAGGCCGCTTTTCACCAGCCTGCCAATAAAATCGGTGATACTCGCCGGAGTCATTCTGATCGCAGGTGTACATCTTGGATGGTTGGATAAAACAGGAAGCGGTCTTAGAAGATTTTCAATCATAAAAAGAGTCGTGGGGATCATTGTGATCATAGTGGGCGTGAGTCATTTTATAACCACGGTCTATGAGAAGGAAGGCATAGAGTGGACTCCCTATAGCCACGAGGCCCTGTTGAATGCCAAAAGGGAGATGAAACCCGTTATCATCGATCTTTACGCGGATTGGTGCAAGCCCTGCAAAGAATTGGACAGGCGGGTCTTTCATGATCCAGAGGTTGTTGAACTGAGCCAACGGTTTGTAAACCTTCGTCTGGATGTGACAATGAAGACACCCCTGCA
>CAYTUL010000309.1:0-5699 GCA_964441135.1 uncultured Desulfobacteraceae bacterium
TCAACCCCTCGATGGCCGTCTCGACCGTCGCGTGTCCGGTCAGCATGATCACTTCCGTGAGGGGTTTTAACCTCTTGATTTCCCGTAGGGTCTCAATGCCGCCCATGCCAGGCATGGCCACGTCAAGGATCACGACATCGTAATTGTAAGCTTTGAGCTTTTCCGTGGCGTCCTCACCGCTCGAGGAAGTGGTCACATCATAATCCCGGAGGCTCAGACGCTCGGACAGGGTTTCCGCGAATTCCTTCTCGTCGTCGACTATAAGGACTCTTGTCTTCATTTCTTATTCTCCTCATTCATGGATAGGATCTTCCTAATCCGAAAACATCCCCTCTCCTCCTGATATATCGAGGGGAAGGCGGATAAGGATATCTCCTGACTCCTGATCGGTAACGAGGTCACTTTCGATGTCCCTGGGAATCGCTTTCCTGATCCCTTCCATAAAAGCGTCCTCGCCGGACCGGTAAATACCCTGGAGGCCTGTTAAACGAATTTGCGCCCCCTTTTCCAGGGACTCGGGGACCAGCCCTATAACCTTGGGCCGGGGTTCCTCTTCCATTGCGAGACTTAGACAGTTCCATATCCCCTTCTCCAGAAGAAAAGGGTTCGTGGTGATCCGGACCCGTTCCGCAGGTGCCGTCGCTTCCAGGCTCACCCCTTTCATCACGGCAAGCCGCTGGGCGAGCTCAACCACGAGCGCGGTTACCTCGCCCAAATCCACCTGTTCAAGGACCAGATCGACACTGTGGGCAAAACGGTTCATGTTCCTTACGATGCCATCCCCCCTGAGGACCTGGGTTTTGACCTTCCCGGCTAAGAGCCTGACACGTTCAAGCTCCAGAGGCCTTCCCTTTTCCGCCAGGAGCGTAAGATCTTCCAGAAGCCCGGCATTTTCGTTGATTATGGCCAGAACGTTTTTGATCTCATGGGAGAGGGAAGCCGTAACCTTACCAAAAAATGCAATCCCTTCATCTTCCTGATTACGTGAATTCTTTTTCAACATGTTTTCTCCTCTTGTTCCCGAAGGACATCCTTTATCTTTTCGATCAGGGCGTCGATGTCCACGGGTTTGACCATATAACACCCGTCGCCCAACTGGGAGGAGACATCCCTGAAGTCCTCTTCGGAGCCGTATCCTGTCAGGAAAAGGAACCTCATGCCCGGTTGTATCGCCTGCAGTTTCTTTTTCAGGGCGAATCCGCCCAATTTGGGCATCTTCACATCCAGAACGGCCACATCGAATGACCCGGATTCCACCAGTTTGATGGCCTCCTGGCTGGACGTCGCCCATTCGGCGGCGATTCCACGGATCAAAAAACGCTCGGCCAGGGTAGATACGAACTCCTCCTCATCATCAACCAGTAAGACTCTCATGAGCGCCCCTCTCCTTCCTGTCCTTTGAGCGGCAAGGTCACGTTGAAACAGGTCCCCTTGCCCGGTTCGCTTGTCACCCCGATTCTGCCGCCGATTTCCTGGACAAGATTGTACGTGATGGACAGGCCGAGACCGGTCCCGCCCCGACCCGTTTTTGTGGAAAAAAACGGCTCGAAAACACGGTCGAGGTCTTCATCGGCAATCCCGCTGCCGTTATCCTTGAAATCCACGGTGATGGCATCCTTGCCTTTTCGCCTTGCCTCGATCTCCATCCTACCGCCGTCGCTCAGGGCGGCAAAGGCGTTATTGATTATATTAAGAAAAATCTGCTGCAGTTTTCCCCGGTCACTCTCGAAAAGGGGGATGTCATCGGCGATATCCAGATTGATCCCTATTCCCCGGTGCTCTGCCTCCTTCCCCAAAAAGCTGAGGGTTTCCTCGATTATCTCCTTCAGGTTCACAGGCTCAATCTTGGCCTCAAGGTTCCTGGCAAAGTTCAACAGCCTTTTGGTGATGGTCCCCGCCCTGTTGACGGACCGGATGATCCCGTCAACCAGGCTGTTGAGTTTCGGATCCGGCATATACTCTTTTTTATAGGTAAAGAGGTCCTTTATGAGCCCCGCCTTTTCATTGATAATGGCCAGGGGATTATTGATTTCATGGGCGATGCTGGCAGCCAGGCGGCCTATGGATGCCATCTTGTTTGCGTACTCCACCTCATGGAGGGACATGACCCGTTTCTCATCGGCTACCTTTATCTTCTTTACCATGTAGGTAGCCGTCCCCAAAATGACCGTCAGGATGATCGTCATGCTGACAAGGAGAAATGCGATGAGTTTGAGCCTGGTCCGGAACCATGGCCTCATGAGTTCACGTTTGCTCTTCACGACCATCAGGATAAAGGGGGTCTCGTCGATAAACCTGTAGCCGATGACCAGTTCCCTGCCTTCGGGGTTTCTTTCTTCAAGGACCTCGGTTTTTGTCGAGTAGGAGGGAACGGGCAGGGGAAGTTTATCGAGACTTTTCCCATGATACCTGGATGAGGTTTGGAGGATGCCCGCGTGATTGACCATGAAGGCGTCCCCCATCCCTCCCAGTTCCAGATTGGAAAGGAGCCCTTCAAAGGGGACGATCCCTATGGCCGCCCGGAGGATATAAAATAAACCGTTCGGCATGATACGTTTAACCGCGATAACCATGTGGGGTACTTGACGATAACCCAGGAAGACATCGCTGATATAGACGCCCTTGTCTACCACCTGTCTATACCAGTCCTGGTTCAGGTAGTTTTTACCCTCCAATTCATAGGGCCCTGCATAGTTCTGCTGGTTTCCCCAGGCGTCTATAACCCCAAGATCCACGAAGCCTCCCCCAAAGCTTTTTTTAAGGTTTTCCAGAATCAACGCAAGCCTGCCCGGATCATTCAGATCCTGAAACCTGTTGTCATGGACGATAAATGCCAGGGCCGATTGCCGCTCCGAGAGGAAGAAGGAGATGGTACGCCTTGCGTTTGAGACGATCCGCGTGGTAAGTAAAAGAAATTCGGACTCGATCGCATGCTGTGTGAACTTGTAATCGATGGCGGTGATGACAATCAATGGGATAAGGGCAACCCCGCCCGTGAGCACAACCACTGAACGCCAGATCCGCCTGTAGTTGAACCGGTGTCTGGAGGTTTCGGACGGCAGCCCCTGTGAATCCTCGAAGGAGGATTTTATTTTTTTCCAGAGCGACATATCCAGCCTAAATAACCGTAACATCCTCCGGACAAAGGGCCTATTGGTTTTCCCGTGGATGTCCCTTTGTTCCTTTTCTCAATCGTATTGCCTCATTCGCCCTTTTGATGGTCTCACTTAATTCGTCTATATCGACCGGTTTCTGGAGATAAGCAAACGCCCCAAGGTCCATACAGACATGCTTGTCGTTCTCAGATCCGTGGCCCGTCAGGATAATAACCTCGATCTCCGGCTGACTCGCCTTTACCCTGCGAAGGACCTCAATACCGTCAATACCGGGCATCCTCAGGTCCAGGATCATGACATCCGGTTCATCCTCTTTGATTAATTCAAGGGCGGACTCCCCGTCGTAGGCCACGGCGGAGCCCATATCCCGCATGAGCAGCCGCTCCGAGAGCGTCTGGACAAACTCGCGCTCATCGTCCACGAGAAGGACCCTGGAAGGCAACTCGAAGTCCTGCTTCCGGTAAATATCCGTCTGATGGAATCCGGGTCCGACCCTGGTCTCGACCGACCCCACACCGGGCACTTTGAGCGCGATGGATTTGAGCTCCTCCTCAAGGCGGCCTAACATGAGGACATGTTTGTTTATGGTCAGGAAGATCCTTCCATTTTCCGCTTTAACGCCCACACTATGCCCTCCCTTTATCAGGGCTACTTCCACCTCGGACGCGAGGATGAAATCCTTCACAGCCTTTCTCGATCCCCCCGTGGTTCTGACCGCGTCCTTTTCTCCGCTTTCCTGAATCAGGGTAACAATCTCTTCTTCCTTCATCTTGTCAACCGGGAGCATTATATCATAGAGTGAGGAATCCCAGGGGTCATTCTTATGAAAGAGTGCCAGGACCCATGCGGCCCGGTTTTCATCATGACCCCGGATCAGCCTGACCGCCTCCCTCTCGGACAGCCCGAGCTCCTTCCGGGCCGTGGAAATCCTGTATCCCATATCCGCGACCAGGCACACACGCAGCACATGGGTCACCTCTTCGGGTATGAGATGGCCGGAAAATCCTTCAATGAGGAGATTATCTTCCAAAAGCATCCGGGCTAAGGTCAACCGGACATGGGCTATGGATCTCTCCCTCTCATGAGTAAACTTATTGAACACGGATGTCTTGGCTAAAAAAGCCCGCATGATCTTATTTTCGGGCATGCCGGAAGAGCTGCTTGCCCCGGAGATAATATCCCCATCGCTGATTACCCTGTATCCGGTCTTTTCGGCCAGGTCCTCTACAAGGGATTCCTTCCCGCAAAAAGTCCCGCTGAATAATGTGATTACCGGCATTTTATTCCCCTCTTTTCTTATGGTTCGGAAAAATTGCACACGGTCAGAAGTGGACAGATCTCCTCTTCCCCCATCCTGTGAGTCTCTTCATGGATGACACTTATGGCCCTTTCCATGGTCGAATGTATATTTTTCTCCCCCAATTTTTCCGGTAAATGAGTACGTTTTAAAACCTTCATAACCGATTCATTCACGCCGCTCAGGGAGATCCCTATTCCCGCGCTCCTTACCCTATCGATGAGAAGGGACAGGGTCTCCTCCCCTGATGCGTCGATGTCATTGACCCCATTGGAAACCAGGACGATGTGTCTCAGGTCCTTTTTAACGCGCATGATCTCCATGATCTTGTCTTCCAGGTAGCTGGCATTGGCGAAAAAGAGAGGACCGTCGAAACGTATCATGGACACGTATCGGCATTCCTTTAGATTATGTGTCGTTACGCACCGCAGGGCATCGTCCTCGGCTCTCGAGAGGGAAACGACGGTGGGCCGCATGCTCTTGTAAAAAAAGACGATCAGGGAAAGGACCACCCCGATCATGATCCCCCTGTCCAGATGCGGTGCAAAGCCCAGGGTGAAGAAAAAAGACAGGATGGATATGACCCCGTCATACCACTGGACCTTCCATGCGTGAACGAAACCCGAGACATTGATGAGCCCGATCACGGCCATCATGATTACAGCCGCCAGCACGGACTGGGGGAGATGATAAAGCAACGGGGTAAAAAACAACAGGACGATCACCACGGCTAAGCTCGTAAAGACGCTGGATAGACCGGTGACGGCCCCGGCCTGGAGATTGACCGCGGACCTGGAAAAAGAGCCTGAAGTCGGATAGCTCTTTCCGACGGCACCGGATATATTGGCCAGTCCCTGGCCGATGAGTTCCTGGTTCGGATCGAGCTTCTGGCCTGTCTTACCGGCCATGGCCTTGGCAATGGAAATGGCCTCCATGAAACCTAACAGGGAGATGATGGCCGCGTAGGGGAAGAGGTGAAGCATGATTCCAATGTCGATCTTAGGCAAGGAGAGGGACGGAAGGCCTTTGGGAATGGTTCCGACCACGTCTCCGCCCCCCATCATGACAACCTTTTGCTCACGGATGACCTGGTTCCCCGCCCTTATGCGCCAGACCCGGCCGTCATCCTGAGTACCTGGGGGAAGGTCACCCTTGAGATAAAATTTCATGGAATTATTAGGGCCCGCCACACCCTTGAACAGGAAATCCCGGATCTCCGATCGATAGGTATAGATTTTATGCTTTGTGTCTTCGATATTCAGGGTAACAAGGCTTATTCGGTGTTC
>CAYTUL010000310.1:0-5669 GCA_964441135.1 uncultured Desulfobacteraceae bacterium
GCGTTCAGCAATCAGCTTTGGGTTAAAAAAAGATTAAAAAAACAACCATGAAAAGGTTAAAAGAGATTTGTGGAGCTACTGCAAAACCATGAATATGGGTTTTAAATAAGCTGAAGGCTGAGAGCTGAAAGCTGACAGCTTGACTAGTCAAATGATGCGATATGGCACCCCCTTTTAGGGGTAAAGCAAAGCCGGGTTCTCCGGGCCCGGATATTTACTGCATAAAGGTCAGTTGTCTGTTGTTAGTGGTCCGTTGTATACGTGATTTGAATACGTTATGCAATAAGGTTATATTAACTGTGTTTCATTACATTGAACTGAAAAAGCAACCATTTTGGTCCCGACGACGGACAACAGACAACAGACAACAGACAACAGACGACGGACCTTTTATGGAAAAGGTAAGGGTTTTTTGTGGATTTTACCTTGAGCTTTGGTTCCGCTTACACTACAATACCGAAAAAAACAAAGGAGGCATGACGGTGAACTACGATAAATATATCTGCACGAAACTACACAAAAGGCATATGCTGCCCGGCCCCAATCCGGAAGAAAGGGATAAGCTCGTGGCAGAGGGCGTGCGTATTGCCATGGAGCATATCCTCTGGATTGATGACGAGGTTATCCCGGGCGCATACTATGGGGAATCTACCTGGATCTGGCCGTCGTCCTATCCGAATGTGATGACCTGGGATGAAGTAATGAAGCGGAGTTCAAATGACATGCCCATGTTCCCACATGCCCACGACTTCCCCGAACTGCTCTCCTGGTGGGGAAGCGATCCGGACCATCCCGAAGATACCAGCGCCATGGGCATGATCATGGGGGACGAGGAAGTTCAATTAAACAGAAGCTGGGTCGGTTATATTCCCGCGGGCATGCTGCATATGCCGACAAGGGCCCCGGGCGGCCGGGTCACGGACAAGCCGGTCTGCCACTGGACGTCCGGACCGGGCATGTACACGAGGGAAAAAGAGGGTCACGGCGGGGAAATGGACAAAACAATCGTTGTCCCCATACCGGGCGCTCCGAAGAAAAACACCCAGGAAAACCTGAAGTACTTCGTGTTCGGGGGGGACCAGAAAGACATAGAGAGGCCGGATTATATGCGGGAACTTGATCCCAAGTACGCCCGGCACATGGCCACCATCAACGAGAAAATCATTCCCGGCTGCGAGTTCGGCTGCAATACCATGTGGCTAATGCCAGGCGATAAATCAAAAGCGGGCCAGGTGATCATGGACGCCCACACCCTGCCCCACGGCACGTCCATAACGATTACGGCCATGAACTTCGACGATATCACGGACTTAGCCGCGGAGGTGGAGCTCTGGATCGGCGGCGAGAAGCAGATTATCCACAAATGTTTCGGCGCCTATATCCCGCCCGACCTTGAACAGGGGCCTCTTATTGTACGCAATATGAGCAAACGACTATTTTTTATGATGTCTTACCCGGTCGGAGAGGGTATCAGAAAGTACCCCGGCGGTAAGTAGCATTCGAATCAAACAGGCAGGCGCTCTTCTTCAGGACTATTTCTATCCCGGTATCTGTTTCGGCGTCAACCCGGAACGGAATTCGGGGTGGAAGTTACGGCCGAGCGGCTCGGTCAGACGGGAGACGCGCCTTTCGTTTTTTTCAGCTCCTCCTTCAATATCGCAAGCTCTTCCTCCATCTGCTTCATCTTCAACTCCCTTCCAACGGCTACCTTCGTAAATTTTTCCAGTTGATCCATCTGCTTCCTGCGCTCTTCTTCCATCTGTTTACGTTCGGTGATGTCATGTGCACAACACACGATCCCTTGAATCCCGCCGTCACTATCATGCATTACGGAGCTTGAAAGAAGTACCAATATTTTTCTGCCATCTTTTAGAACATAGGTTTTCTCTACATCCTGGACAACTCCCTTATTAATTAAATCATCAAGCCCCACTTCGTTTTCTTCTTCAAAAATAGTAGCAACCGGCTTACCGATCAATTCTTCCCTTTTATACCCGACAGTGTCTTCCATCCTCTTATTCACAGCGACAAAGCGACCATCCTGGTCCATTACATAGATAATATCACTGACTGACTCGAACAAATCCCGGTACTTTTCTTCAGAGATCTTTAATTCTTCAACCTTTGCCTGTAAACGATCTATCAATTCTTTGTTTTTAAGCCGCAACTCATAACTATAAACAGCCTTAAATATGGGGTCTAACAATTCATCTATATTCTCAAGGGGTTTTAACAGGTACCCGGCAGCATCCAATCTTACCGCTTCTTTGGCCGACTCCAGGTTCGCATATCCGGTCAGCATGATAACCGGTATCGTGTTATGCAGCTCTCGAACCCTCGCTAAAAATTCCATTCCGTCCATGTTCGGCAGTTTAATATCGGAGACGACCGTATCAAAATCCTCCGCTTCGAGTTTATTCAATGCCTCCTCTGCGGATGGAGCCAATACTACGTCGATATTTCGCTTCCTAAGACGCCGTGTCAGCGCCGGAGCAAAATCCTCGTCATCCTCTACCAATAATAATCTTATTGTCTTTATCGTTTCCTCTGTTTCCATCTTCTTTTCTCTCTATCATCATTTCCCTTTCTCATCCATGGGTAAGGCAATAGTAAAAGTCGTGCCCTTGCCCTCCCCACTCTTCACCAGGATATCGCCATTATACCTTTTGATGATACTATAGGATATGGAAAGCCCCAATCCCATCCCCGCCCCGGGAGCTTTCGTGGTAAAAAAGGGATCGAATATCGTCTTTTGGATCTCCTTGGGGATGCCTTCTCCGGTATCAGAGACTTCAATTAATATATTTCCCGTGTCCTCAGACGTTCGGACAATCACCTCGCCTTCTTCCTTTATGGCCTGAGAGGCGTTTGAGATCATGTTCATGAGTACCTGCCTTATTTGCAAGGCATCTACATTCATCTTTGGTAGGTCTAAGTCTAATTCCTTTGATATCCTGATCCCCGGGTTCGTTCTCTCCTTTTGAGCAATGGTAACAGCCTCATCTACAATGTCATTAATGCCCTGCAACCTTAAGACTTTACTCTCCAGGGAAAAGGTCAGGAGATCACTTATGATCCTTTTACATCTCTCGGTTGACTTCTCCGCCCCTTTCAGGGATTCCCAACGAGTATCATCCTCAGAGGTATCCTCCAGGACATCTTGAATAGAGGCTCTGATTGCCGCCACCGGATTGTTAAGCTCATGGGCCATCCCGGCAGCTAACACGCCGATAGAAGCCATCTTCTCCGATTGCACCAGTCGCTCCTGGCTATTTTTCAGGTCAATGAGGGCCTTCTCTAATTCTTCATTACTAAGATTCAGTTCTGCAGTCCTCTGTTCAACCCGTTTCTGTAATTCTAAGTTCAATTTCTCAATCTGCTCAATCGACTTCATCAGGGCTTCATTCTGTTCCTCAGCCACTTCGGTATTTTCCTCGATAGATTTTTCAAAGGCATGCAGTCTGCCCACAAAATATCCTATTAAAGGAAAAGTTATCACCATCAAACTGTCGGCTATATGTGAATAGGTAAGGGTGCCTTTAGTCAGTTTAATCGTCAGGCCGGCCAGGACACCACCCAGGATTAGGCCTAATATCTCAAACATTCTTTTAGGTCGATTTGTCCAGCTTACCTCATAGACACAGGAATCAGATCCCTGGGCAGCACATTGACTTTCCATTACCTTGGCCAAGGGTAGCCCCCAGTAAGTAGGTATTGCGGCCATCTGTCCTTGAATATTTTTACAGTTATTTTTATCCTGGGGATATCCTGGAAGGGGAGAAAATCGAATGGTTGCCCTATTTTCTCCTACCTCTACCAGGTCCCATTTACTATTCTTTGAAAATAAAGAAGCATATTTCACAACCATCCCATACAGAGAACGCGGGGTCCCTAACAAGGTATAAAAACTCTGCAGGAATCCCCAAAGACCTTTAATGGCAGTATAAGTACCGGCCTCAAAGGGTGCGTTCGGGTCATTTGTATAGTCCACCAGGGCCTTTAGAAGGGATTTGAAATAACTATATGAGATCCAGTTGTTTTCATCTTCCAGATACTCAAGGGTCATTCCTGTACTTTCGATGAAATCCCTCAACCGATGGTCTCCATACTTACTTCTGAAATATTTTAATACACACCCGGCCGGCCTACAACTTAGTTCAACCTTGGTTTTTTCAGGATCGATATACTTAAGGGAACCTTTTGCGCCTATATATTGTGCAACCATTTATCCACCCTCTATTCACTCCTTGAATACACTCCTGGTGCCAAAATCACTAGCAGGTGTCATGAGTTTAAAGGCTTCGGTCATAAAGAAGCTCAGAAATGGGCTCACATGTTTCATGTACATGTAGAGTGGAACGATCTTGGCACCTACATCCATCTTTGGTATACAAGTCGTTATACCCATATCAAAACTTTTGCTTCCGGACTCTATGCCTAATTTCACGACGTTGTATAATGTATTAAAATATACACAGTATCTTTTATTATATTCATAATCCAGGCCTGAGAACATGAACTTCATTGACTCCCCGTCCATAAGGATCAGGGCAAACCCCACTATTTTATGTTCATTATTCAATAACAACACCTTAGAGTCATCGCCCATATATCTATCCATGTTCCTGAAGAAGTCCTCGGTCAATATTTCCCTTTTATATTCTGTGGCGTTTTCGAAGACCTGCTGCCAGAGTCTTAAAAGTTCAGGGGCTATGTCGCTGAAACCGTTTCTGACTTCGACTGAAAGCCCTCCACCTTCGAATTTCTTTATTCGTTTCTTTGTCTTATAGCGGTAATGTCCCCTCATGGAATCCAGGTATTTCTTAAATCCGGACCATTGATTTTCTATCATGGTATTGGGAAGATTCTCTAATTTCTTGAAGTGATAATTTTTGAAAATATCATAAAACTCCAGTTCCTCAATGTAAAAATCCCTTAACAGGATGATGCCTATCCTGCTCTCTTTTGCTATCTCATCCATCCTGTTAACGATAATTTCCAATATCTTCTCTCTGTCGACCCCCGGTGCATAGGAAATTGTATTGCCCAGGGCTACAGGGGTACCGCATTCTAAAAGGGCTAATTTGAGGAAATTGGGCCAGAAGCTCCTTACCTGATTGATAAGCCATTTAACCGGACCTTTCGCAAATACATCCAGTTCGAAGTATATTTTATAGATACAGGTATGGGCTACCAATTTGCCATCCTCATATACTACCGGATATCTGTAGAAGCACACATTAATCCCACTCTCTTCCACGGCCTTTAAATACATATAGGAAGATATTACGTGATCTTTTTCAACAATGGAATCCCAGGCTTCTTCATCTATTTCATTTATGCTGTTTAATACCTTTATTTCTAACATAATAACCCACGTTGATAAGTTTTGTGTTTAGATAATGTGAAATTCCCTACACACCCTTTCAAATATATCCGCAGTCTCGTCCAGATCTTCCCTCGTATGCGTGGCCATAAGGCTGAATTTGAAACGGGACTGATTTTTAGGGACTGAAGGGTAGGGCAGCGGATTTACATACAGACCCAGTTGATGTATCTTCTTACTCATCTTTCGCAAGGTGAGATCATCTCCTACCACAACGGACAGCACCGCGGATATCGGTTGATTGACCTCTAACCCCAAGGCATGCAGCCGGTGATGCAGATAC
>CAYTUL010000311.1:0-5668 GCA_964441135.1 uncultured Desulfobacteraceae bacterium
CCTCCGTGGTGTTCAAGAATCCTGCGGCATATGGCAAGGCCCATACCCGTTCCCTGGTATGGTGCGCTTTTCCCGTGGAGCCTCTGAAAAGGCTTGAAGATTTTATCCAGGTGTGATTCATCAAAACCAATCCCGTTGTCCTGCACATGGATCTCTTGGAATTTATCCTCAGAGGATGGACCGCTGTAAACCCTTATTAGGGGCCTTTCCTCACTGCGGTATTTCAGCCCGTTGCTGATTAGATTCTGAAAAAGCTGGCGCATCTGGACATGATCCGCCTCAACCTCGGGAAGCTCATCAATTTCTATTCTTCCGCCCGTTTCTTCCAAGAGGACCATCAGGTCCGTCACGGCCTCCTCTACAGGTCTCGTCAAATTGATTAATTTAAAAGGATTCATCCTCGATGTGACACGCGAGTAGGTGAGAAGGTCCTGGATTAGGGCCTGCATCCTTTCGGCAGCCCGCCGCATTCTCGTGAGATAATCATGGGCCTTGTCGTCCAGGGAGTCCTGCTGTATCTTCACCAGCCTGTCGGTAAAGGTCCGGATTTTTCGAAGGGGTTCCTGAAGGTCGTGGGATGCCACATGTGCAAAGTCCTCAAGTTCCCTATTACTTCGCTCCAGCGCCTCGTTTGAATTTTGCAGCTCCGCCGTCCGATCCTGAACCCGCTGCTCCAGTGTCTCCGCCAGTTGCTGAAGTTCCAGAGTACGCTGCCGCAGTGCTTCTTCCGCCTGCCTGCGCTCGGCGATTTCCCCCTCCAGGTCTGATTTGGAGGCCGTGACACGTTTCAAATTGGCTGACATCCGGTTAAAGGCACGTGACAGGTCTCCGATTTCGTCCTTATGTCGCTCCGGGATGACAAAATCAAGGTTGCCTGAACCGATAATCCGGGCCCCTGTCTGAAGATCGGATATAGACTTCAATATACGACGGAAAAGGATCAGGTAATTAACAAGGAAATAGGTGCCAAAAATCCCGATAAGGGCAATAATAAGAATAATATTTCGTTGCCTCAACCGGTCTATCTGATTGTGTAACATTTTCGACAGCCTTAACGCTTCAAAGGCGATTCCTTGATTCTGAACGGCCATCCGGCTCCATGGCACCTGAATATCGGCCTGAGCGGTCCCGGAATCATGAGGCCGGGACGTGCTTGCAAGGTTTGATACCACATCGGCAAAGACCGCCCGCAGCCACTGGAGGCTTTTCCTGATATTATTCACAGCCACCTGTTGTTCCGGACTATCGGGATGCAGTCTGGACAGGTCGGCGGAAACCAAGGAAAATTTTGTCTCCCAGCGGATTTGCTGCGGTCTTTCCCGGTAAAGCAGGTAGTCATTTGAAAGATAACCGAGATCGCTGGCTCCCCGCTCAATCCGATGTGTAATCTCTTTCTGTTTGTTTAGATCCGCTACCCGCTGATTTGTGACAATCAACGAAGCGGCCACTATGAGCAGCATTACACCGAAGAGAACCATTGTCATGATAAACTGGGTCCGGATCTTCATTTTCTCTTGCCTCAACGGATAATATTCACCGCTTCCGGCTCCACCGCTTTAAGACCTTCCTCGTAAATGTAGTTCAAGAAATCGGGGATCTGCTTTTCATCGGTAAGACGATTTTTTATCATCCAGCGGGCCTCGTCTTCCATGGCCAGGATGAGCGATTGGTCAAGAGAAAGCGATAACTGGTGCTCCGGCCAGACGGTTGCCATATACGCGTCGTCATAACGGGCCTTTCTCTGCACGATAGCTCTTGCCTCATCCGGATGACGTATCAGATAATCTTCAGCCCGGGCGAGTGACTTCAGGAACCTCTTGACACGCTCCGGATTCTTCTCTATCCAATTGTACGTGCTGATTACAGAACAGTAAGCCGCCTGGTCACTCTGGGCATGCCACTCGATGATCCCATTGCCAAGCCGGTCTTCAATTGCATTGACGTTGGGCCGCCACACAATCACCGCATCGACATCTCCCTTTACCAGGGCGTCCACTGACTGTGAAGGACTGACATCCGTGAGGGTTACCTGGTCTATGTTCATGCCCTGCAGATCAAGAAATCTGCCGAGATAGAATTCCGCCGCTGTTTTAAGGGGCACGCCGACCCTTTTCCCCTTAAGGTCCGTAATCTTTTCGATTCCCGAATCTTTCCGGCCGATAAGGTATATGTGCCGGAATTTGTCAATACTAGCAAAGGTGCGAACGCTCTTCTTTGCCAGCGCCTTTCCGACGATGACGAACTCTGCGGCCGTAGCCGTGTCCACTTCATTATTTAACATTCCATTGGTCGCCGCCAGGCCTGATGCGTACTCCTTGATGGTCACCTCAAGACCGTTGTCGGTGAAAAAATTCCGATCCAAGGCGATGTAAATAAGTGAGTTGACAGCGGTGGACTCCATACCAATACTGACAGGTTCGATCTTACCGGTGGGGTCTTTTTTACAGGCCGGAAGGGGCAAAAGCATCGCTAAGATTCCCGCGTGGACAAGAGCATTGAGTGCCAAAACCGGCAGTGTATGTTTCAATCTTGTCATTAATCTCATTTATGAAAAGCCCCTTCTCCTATTTGGTTTGCCCGATAGGACCTGCTTTTTAATGGAAGGAAGTATAGGGAAATTACCCTTAAGTGTCAAAATGAATAAGGATTCCTGAAGTGTTGGGTAGCGGGATCCCTGTTCAGGGTTGCCCGGTTTCGGCCACAACCATTTCTTGACTTTATCCATATCAGGATTAGTTTATAATCATCAGGGAATAACATTTCGGAATAATTAAAGGAATTAGATATTATGGAAAACGTTTACACGGATCGAATATACCTCACCAAAAGGGTATTGGAGAATTTTTTTAATAACGTATTCACGGGTGAGGTAACCAGTTTCTCCAATACCAAGGGCCTTTCCTACGGCCTGATTTATAATCTGGTGCACGGAAGAATTCATTCCCTGTCCGTGGCCGATTACAGAAGAATTTTCGGTGAGTATCCGCCAGGGCAAGAATTCGCAAGGGTGAATGGCCATTATTTCAGGTCAATGGTGAAATTGTGGCTTTTTTTAAACGATGATGTCACGGAAAAGGATCTGTACAGGGAGTATTATCAGGGGAAGCGGTCCCTTAAAAAAATCGATTACAGGATATTCAGCGGCTCTACAAAAACGGTTGAAGCGGGTCTGGAAAAGATGATGGAGGGGAAATTCCTGCAAGAGGGTCTTGACCATGAGGAGATCATGGAATGGATTCAGGATTTGGACATGCTTGAGCACGGGGAGCGGCGGCCCTATAAAAGGGTGAAACCGCTTCTCGAGTATTTGGAAAAAAGCCTTCATGCCAATCCTTCTTACCTGTTGAATCAACAGGTTAAACGATACGAATCGGGTGAACTGAAGTCAATATCCGGAGAAATATATGACACTCTGTCGGACCTGAAAAAGCGTACCGAAAAGGCGGTAGCCGCCGGTTCAAGACTTGAGATTGAAAGGTTACGGGAAGAGGTCTATGGAAAGAAAGAAGGATATATCCTTTTTTCCGAGGTAGAAGAGGATCTGGATTTCCTGAGAAGATACGCACACAAGGGTGTCAGAAGATACCTCGGTCGAGGTATCGGTCCCTATAAAAGAGGCAAGCTCAAGAGAATCGATTCCCGGAGGGCCGGAAAAATCATCAGAGATTGTGATACATTCATAGAGCACGGAGACAACCTTATTTTAGGCACGTTCCCGGTCAGATATTTGAGACAGAAGATAAAACCGCTCACATCTCTCCTTAAAAAAACCATGTTCAAATATATTTCTTCCGGGAGCGGATCCCTATCAGAAGAAGGCATATTGATGCCGGTATATCCTGTGAGCGGCAGATATGAGTATGAAAAGGGTAAATTTGTGAGCATCAAACAAGCGGCGTTTCTATGGGAGATGGACGGAAGGGCTTTTGATCTGCTCATGGCTCATCACATGGATAAATTCAAGAAAATAGCGAAATATCATAAAAGATGGCTAATCCCGGTAAAATACCTGAAAGAAACGGCGAACCGCAAAGGGTTTTCAATCATAAGGGAAAAATATGAATGGCTATCGAACCACATTCATGACAATGTTTTTTGATAGGATCGGGTGTTGGCCTCTTTTATGGGACCCCCTGAGATAAAAACTGTTATCGACTTAACGTATAAGTTTTAATGAGATGGAGGCAACGTGTTTTCCCTGAAATCGAGCCGCGGCTAGTTCATTATCACTCGGCATCCTTTCTCCCTGGCCCCCTGCGATGGTCGACGCTCCATAGGGTGATCCACCCGTAATCTCATCGATTCGCATCTGCCCCTGAAAGGTGTAGGGAAGACCTACTACAATGAACCCCAGATGAAGAAGCGTTATATGGAAGCTGAGAATAGTGGATTCCTGTCCGCCGTGCTGGGTCGCCGAGCTCGTGAAAACACTCCCGACCTTGCCGACCAATGTTCCTTCTGCCCATAGCTGCACGGCAGCGTCGAGAAATTGCCGCATCTGTCCGCACATGTTTCCGAAACGTGTAGGTGTGCCGAAGATTATTGCATCTGCGGACCCAAGCTCATCGACCGTACATACCGGGACATGGGACATGGCCTTCTGCGCATCCACAGCCCCCATTTTAACCAGGACCTCCTGTGGTAAGGTTTCGGGCGCACGTCTTAATCCCGCCTCTGCGCCCCCGACTTCCCGTACTCCCTCGGCGACGGCATCCGCCATACGATGAATATGTCCATACATGGAGTAATAAACGATCAGTACCTTCATTTTTTCCTCCTCTCATTTTTTAAGAATCTTTCATGGGTGTACGATCTTTTTATTCGACATTCCCGGCAGTTTCTGAGACCCACCCTGAAATTGTTTCCTGTTTAGCTGTAATTTTCGGATCAAATTATACCGCTCCTTTTAGACATTGTATATCGAATAAATCATGTATTTTGCCGGGCAAATTTATGTACTTCCGGACACCGGGACCCGGTCATATATAGGCCGGTCCTGAAAGATCCCAATAACAGTAGATATCCTTTAAAAAATGGGGAATTGGTTCGGCCCCTGCCGGTAAAGGTGTCCCTTTTTAGACAGGGGTCGAGCACGAAGCGATCACCTGGCTCCGGCCCTGAGCTTTGCAAGGGCCTGGTGTGCCGCATTGATCAGGGGATGCACGGTGGGTGCGGATGAAAGCAAAGGGTGGGTTGCGATCTGCATCATGTCCAGATCCCTCACGTTAAGTTTCATCTGAATCCCGATGGCCACGGTGTTGATCAACTCACCCACGGAAAGTCCCCCGGAAATCTGGCCCCCTAATAATGCACCGCCTCGATCCGCAAAGAGCAGTTTAACCTTGAGCGGTGTCGCGCCGGGCAGTGTCCCGGGATGACGGTCAGGGGCGATCGCCTCCCCTGTGACGATCCGAAATCCCTCCTTCTCACAGGTCTGGGATGTCATACCGGCGCTGGCAAAGCAGATATTCCCTATCTTCGTGGAGAAAGCGGACACGGTACCCTGGATTTGCCGAAGAACACGGATCCCGTAAATATTGGTCCCCGCGATTCTCGCCTCGGCCGTTGCCGTGGAGGCCAGCCACACAGGGACCTCTTCCCTGGTGAAGAACTCCCGTTTGAGGGCACAAACCCCCACAGCAAAAACGCTCTTTACCACGCTTCTCAT
>CAYTUL010000312.1:0-5647 GCA_964441135.1 uncultured Desulfobacteraceae bacterium
GTCCCCGGGAGTATAGGCGGCCGTGAACACATCTTTCATATTCTCCGGGCCCGCGATATTCATGACCTGACCTATACGCGCGGGCAGGGCCCCGGCATAGGGCTTTTTGTTGCCCAGCTCACGGAGTCCCTTGACAATTCCGCCCATATGGGGGACGAGGCCGTTTTGCATGAATATGGCGTCCGCATCTTTGATGGCGTTCAGTTTTGCCGCAATGGGATTCATGTCCTGCGATGTATTGGAATAGGCAACGACGTCTCCTACCCTGGACAGGCCTTCCTGCCCTAACATCCATTTGATGATCGGTTTTAAATAGGGGATCGCTCCATCATCTGGCATGACAACAGCCACTTTCTTAACATCTGGATAGGCCTTATGCAGATACTTCGCAGCCGCAGTGCCGTTCAACACGCTTCCGCCGCCGCCCAGGAAGGCGTAGGGGGTGTTTTTATCAATTTCACCCGGAGTATTCACGCACCAGGTAATCATACGCAGGCCATGATTCGGGTCGCAAACCGGACTCGCCGCCGCGGCAAAGAATGCGGTCGGTCCGATGAGAAAATGGATCTTCTTATCGTAGATTAGTTTATTGGCCGCGGCCGTGACCCCGTCCATGGTGCTCTTGCAGTCCTCCAGAACGAGCTCAATCTTGTATTTCTGGCCCTTGACAGAGATCCCGCCCTGTGCATTGATCATTTCCATTTCGATTTTGGCCTGGTTAAAATCCGGGACTTCACGCACCGAGAAAAAACCCGTCACGCTGAGCAGCGCGCCGATCTGGAGGGTCTTTGCGCCGGATTCTGCTGATGCCGGTACAGGCATAACGACAGGCAGCATCACCAATCCAACTGCTAAAATAATGAGATTAGTCAGACAAAACAGTTTCTTGACCTTCATATCGCACCTCCTTTTTAAAAATGGTTGAACTGGTAAAATCCCCTTCTGACAACTCGAAACCACGCATAAATAACAGTTAAATGAACATAATTCTATGCACCTTCCCTAAAATAGATGCCCAGGAATTCATGATCCTCAATAGCGTTAACCGAATGTTCTATGTTCGCATCAAAGTATATGAGGTCACCCTTTTTTAACTCATATTCTTTACTGCCGTATTTGAAGATTGCGCCCCCCTTCAGGTTATAGGTCAACTCAAATCCCTTGTTGGTGTGCGTGCTGATGAATTCATTAGCCTGAATCCTACCCAGGGTGACCGAGATCCTGTCATTTATGACCCCTTTGGGGACGAGCAGTTCCAGATCCGTCTTTCCCGATTGTACCCGGGGCGCGGTTCCCGCCCTGACAATCGCGACCGTGCCCTCCTTTTTAAAAAAGTTCGTTATGGGTTCTCCCAGGTGAAAGGCTATCTCCGAAAGGATGGCGACCGAAGGACTGACTTTGTCCGTTTCAATCCGTTGAATGGTCAGGTAGCTGACGCCTATGCGCCCGGCCAGTTCTTTCATATTCAGGCCATGCCTTTTTCTTGCTTCGCGTATCTTATTTCCCATGTTCATAGGCGAATAAATAACATATTTTATATATTAATCAAGAAAAAATATCAATTATGATATTTTTAATCGAGAATGAAAAAGGGACCTTTCATTTGTTACCTGAACTTACAGGATTATTGACGGTCATCCCCTCTTTCTGTTCTCTTTGTTGGCTGTTCGTCTAATCTGTCAAGAATGAATGTCGCCTTTGTTTTCTATATCACCTTTTTCTTCCAGCTCCCCCGCCGGAACCAGAAATAGAGGCCCAGGCCCTCAACGCAGATGGACTGGGAGATTGCTATCCACACGCTCTTTATTCCAAGCCCGAGATAATAGGTGGTTGCGGATGCAATGCCCACCTTCAGGCCCAGTGCCTCCACCCTGGGTTCGGCCTGAAAAAAGGAGAAGACGTTCACAGAGACGGCAAGCCAGAATATGGTAATAACCATTCCGAAGTTTCAAAAAAACCCCTTTCGGTTTGCACAGGCGACCCCTCTTACTGTCTGGAATTTAGAAAGGCGCAATGAGAATAGGGGCTTGGGAGATATTTCTCCGTAAATTAATCAAACTCAAACAACTTGTCTTCGGGGATATTATTGATAGATATCGCCACCCGATTTGTAAAGTTAAAAAAGGCGGCAGTCTCGATCACTTCAAGTATCTCACTGTCAGAAAGACCCAGTTCGCGCAATCCATTCAAGTCCGCATCTGTGACTGTTCTTGGATCCCGCGTTATCTTGAGCGCCAGGTCGGCGAAAGCCCGTTCTCTTGGGTTAAGATCAGGTACATGGTCATGGCCAAGGGCGATCCGGCGGGCACGAATGGGATCTTTAAGTTCGCGCGCCAGTCCTTTTGTATGATGGGTTTCGCAATAGGCGCAACCATTCTCTGCCGAAACGACAACCGCGATCGACTCGCGTTCTGCGGGGGCTAACTTACCTTTGCTCGGATCAAAGAGCGATTCGTAGAATGCAACACTGCGGGCAAGGGTGTCTGGATTAAGTGCAAGAGAGATGATCCAGTTTTCCAGATAACCGTTCATGCGTTTGTTCTCTTCAATAATGGGCCGGATACTTTCATCGACTTCACTCTCATCGGGAACATGCAGTCTAGAGATTGGCAACACAGATCCTTTAGTAGCATCATCCATCATAATCCTCCTCCGGACGAACTGATCGCCCTCTTATGAAATTCATTAAACTAATGCATCGCACCAAAGTTAAAACGACCCTCACTAACAGGTCGCTCAAGGCTAACTGGCAAAAATTTTAAGAAATGAGTTTTAAATCGTCAAGGTGAAATAACCCTCACTTTGCGGGCTCCGCGACTCCCTGGCCCGCCATCTTGTCTCGTCGAAGCCTCCTGACGCGCCGATTTGTCCCGCCATAGCCTTTGGCGACGGCGGAAGCTTTATGCGAAGGCGATTGACGAAGACGGGATCCCTTGGGCGAAGGCGGCTGCGGTGAAATCGTTTGATGTTTTTGCATAAAAAGAAAAATATCTGATGGATGCCCCCCTTCATATCCAAAATCAAGAGGTGCTTTAACTTATTGATATTGCAATCTTCCATTTTTTGTTTGACAAGAGACCATGGGATTGTCCCCCCCTTCACTTAATGGAGGAGCTTGACAGGAAAGTCAAGCAAGGCAATTTAGTCAAGTCGGCACCTTCTGAAAGATCCTTCGAGATCGAAAGCGACCCCAAATCTGATCAACATTGCCCTGAAAGACCCCCTGATTTCACTTTTACCTGGCCAACCCATTATCGTATATTCGTTCGTCCTCAGATCCGGTACCTGGCATATTGCCAAAAAGGTTCATACCAGGTAGATTCTGGGGACGCCAGGATATTTTCAGGGTTGACATTTGATAACGGTCCTTTATAAAAATAAAAAATGGACAATAACTTTAAAAAATTATTCGTCCTTTTAAGGAGGTTTAAAACGCTGCCTATATGGAGCCCGGATGATCGGGTGTATCGCGGAATTTTAGTAAAAATATGAAGAGGGCTGCTCATGAATATCGTAGAGCAGCCCTTTTTTATCCCTCTCCCGGGGAAATAGGGAAGAGCGATAATAAAATGTATCCATGAAAGGAAGGAGAAAATTATGGCTGTTGAAAGATGCAAACACGGAATGATCAAAAATCAGTGCGGTGTGTGCAGGGAGTGGGAAAAGCGGCACTGGACTAAAAAAGAAGAGTCCGAGCCGGATAATTACACATTCAAAAAAAAGAAGAAGGCGGGGGTGTGATTTAGATAACCCTTCAAGATAATACCGTAAAAACCGCATTAAAGGGCGTTTGAATTTGAAATTCAAAGCCCTTTTTAATGAATGGGGCCAGCCCCGTATAAAAAATGGAGAAGTCTTCCGACAAACAATTTCATGCGATTTATCCGAAATGCCAAAACTGGCAAATCCGGTAAACAGCAACTTAAACAGGATTTCACAGTCCCTGAAGTTGCTTCTATGCTATGAATCGCTTGATAATAGCGGAAATATAACCATAATAAGGTTAAAACTTAAATGCGTAACATTTATACATGGAGAAGCCATGCCAAATATAACCTTAAGTGTTGATGATGAGATAATAAAAAAAGTTCGTAAAATTACCGTTGACAAAAACACAACCCTGACCCACATGGTAAGGGAGTTTCTCAGGACAGTCGCTGAGCGGGATGAAGCCAGAAAAATACAATCCTTGAGGGAGCTTGAGGCGACTTTTATCGAGATGAGCCGGGATATGGGGAGAAGGGCCTGGAGCCACACAAAACCTCGGGCCTTGCAACAGACAATTCCAGCCTAACAACCTTCACGTAAACTCTTTTCTTTCCTCCTCGATCTCCTGTCAATGTCAATGCCTGACCCCAATATTTTTCATGCAGAAGGCAGAATAAATTTTTGACTCACCACTGCAGCTATGACATATTAGCCGGGGAAAACACAATTATGGATCTTATTCATAAGGAGGCCGATATCATGACGACGTGGCATGATTTTTTGAAAGAAGAAGGTCAACCACCGGATTGGCCCTATCCCATACGCTTCGATGAGGAGCAGGAAATCGAAGCCGATGTTCTGGTGATCGGAGGGGGTATCTCCGGTTGCTGGGCGGCCATCAGCGCGGCAAGACAAGGCCTGAATGTAGCCATGGTGGAAAAGGGGAATACCATCCGTAGCGGTGCCGGGGGGCCGGGATGCGATCATTGGGATAATGTTCCCGCAAATCCCATGTCCAACGTAGACCCTGATGACTGGGCCCGGCACATGGCCAACAAACCCTACAGCAACGGTATCGGTCTCCAGATCCAGTGCCGTGAGAACTATGATACCCTGCTCGAGCTGGAACAGATGGGTGGTAAAATCAGAGACTCCAACGATGAATATGTCGGAGCTCAAGGCCGGGATGACAAGACCAAGTTCATGCTCTCCCCACGTTTTGGTACAATACACAGCTATCTCCCTGATCCCAAAATGGAAGACGGAACGTGGGACCCGGACGCAGAACGGAGCAACGTTGTCTTACGTGTTTGGGGGACGACCTTCAAACCTGCCCTGAAAAAGGAATGCAAGCGCCTGGGGGTCAACATCTTTGACCGGGTGATGGTGACCAGCGTGTTGAACGAAGGCGGGATCCAGGGCGCCCGGGTCGTCGGGGCCACCGGCTTTAACAACCGGACGGGTGAATTCATGATCTTCAAATCCAAGGCGACGATCCTCGCCACGGCGGGTTCCGGTTCCATATGGTTGATGAATATGGAACTGGGCGGATACTGCAACATGTGGTCCCGAGCCCAATCAGGCGACGGTACCGTCATGGCATGGAAAGCCGGGGCCGAACTGACCAAGATGGAAAGTACCGGGATTTTGCGTTTTTCTACGGGCCTTAAGCATGCCTGGTATACCGGTGCAGGAGATGCCAGCTATGAGAATGTTCCGCTTGTTGATGCCAATGGAAAGAGGCTGCCATTGCCGATACAGGGCTGGGTGGATGCCGGGACCATGGTCCCGACGCCCGAAAAGGAGAAGGCCCTTCGGGACGCTGTCCTTAAAGGCGAATACGCGCTGCCCTTCTACGGCGATTTTCCCGCAATGCCCGAGGTGGAGAGAAATGTGACCTGGAAGATGATGTTAGGGGAAGAAGCCACGACCAGGATCA
>CAYTUL010000313.1:0-5645 GCA_964441135.1 uncultured Desulfobacteraceae bacterium
CGGTTAAAAACCTGACGACCAATATCTTTACGGATTGTGAAAGCTTCACGGGTGAATACATTCGTACCCATTTTAAGGTGAAACCGTCCACCTGCTGGGCATGCACCTGGGCACACAACCGGAAGATCGAAATCGAGGAAGGCCCCTATGCCGGGTTTAAGGGAGAGGAGCCGGAGTATGAAGGGATGGCTGCCATGGGACCCGTCATCGGACAGAGCGATCCGGCGGGGGCCATCGTACTGGCCAACCTTGTAGATCGGTTGGGTATGGATATCAACGAGAGCGGATGGGTTATCGGCTGGGTCATGGAATGTTACGAGAAGGGGTATCTAAAGAAGGATGATCTCGACGGACTGGAAATGACATGGGGAAATACCCCGGCCGCCCGGGACCTGCTCGAAAGGATTGCCGGCCGCCGGGGTGTCGGAGATATGTTAGCCGGAGGAGTAAAAAGGGCGGCGGAAAAGACCGGAGGGGAGGCCCTCTCCTGCGCTATTTATACCGTGAAGGGCAACACCCCAAGGAGCCATGACCACCGCATCATATGGACGGAGCTTTTCGATACCTGTTTTTCCAATACGGGCACCATCGAAGCCACGGGCGGTGCCGTTAATCCGAAAAAACACAATCTGGAACCCCTTGTCGACCCCTATGACTGGGAAAAGGTCATCAATCAGAACGCAAAGACGAATGGACAGAGGGTCTTTGAAGACTGTCTGGGTATATGCCGGTTCCCGGCCGAGGATATCAACATGACGATCGTCTGTATGAACGCGATCACGGGCTGGGATCTGTCCCTGGAGAAAGCCATGGTTATCGGCAGGCGGATCGTGAATCTGATGCGCGTCTTTAATTACCGCTGCGGAATGACGAAGGAAATGGACGCCCCATCGGCCCGGTACGGTTCATCGCCCGTGGACGGGCCGCTAAAGGGATTATCCACGAGAGAAATTTGGGCGGATTTGACTGCACGCTATTATGAATTGATGGGGTGGGACCCGGCCACCGGATTCCCTTTGCCCGAAACCCTGAAAGCGCTCGGATTGGATGATCTGTCTGCCATTTAGGGCTCATACCTGTAAAGGAGGGGAGTATGAAAGGAGTCGTGTTTCTTGGTGATCGTAAACTTGAATTACGGGAATTTCCGGACCCATCACCGGGATCGGGTGAGGTCGTGCTGGAGATCAAGGCCTCCGGTATGTGCGGAAGCGACCTGGATCTCTATCGTGCCCCCCTGGGAGAGGGCTTAAAGGATCTGAACGTGGGCGGAGGTCCGGTGATCGCGGGCCATGAACCCTGCGGCGTGGTGGCGGCGGTGGGGCCCTGCGTACCGGACTTAGAGGCCCGTCCGGGGATGCGGGTGATGGTCCACCACTACTCCGGCTGTGGTGTTTGTAAACACTGCCGTTCCGGGTGGTCGCAACTTTGTCTGGAGGGCATCAAGGTATATGGCGTTACCGATCATGGAGGACATGCACCCTATATGAAAGTCCCGGCATCCACACTCGTAGGGCTTCCGGATGAACTCTCCTTCGAGGTGGGTGCGGCGATTTCCTGCGGAACGGGCACGGCCTACAGTGCACTCAGGAGAATGGGGCTTTCGGGCCACGATACCATTGCGATTTTTGGACAGGGCCCTGTCGGGCTGAGTGGAACTCTATTGGCAAAGGCCATGGGAGCCCGGGTAATCGCCATTGATATCGATGTGGCCCGGCTGGAGTTTGCCCGGCAATTTGGCGCGGACAATAGGATCCATTCAAAGAGAGACGATCCAATACAGGCCATAAAGGAGCTGACTCATGGTGAGGGCGCGGATATGACCATGGACTGCAGCGGCAGCCCTGATGCGAGGTTAGAGGCCGTGCGCAGCGCCCGGACATGGGGCACGGTAGGCATGGTGGGAGCAGGAGGGACGCTTACCGTGGAAGTCGGTCCGGATTTACTGCGCAAGCAGTTAACGGTAGTGGGATCCTGGACATTCAGCACGGTGGGACAGGCCGAGTGCGCGCGATTCGTCGCGGACCGGCATATACCCGTGGAGAATCAGTATACCCATCGGTACCGGCTGGATAAGGCCGAGGAGGCTTACAGGCTGTTCGATACGCAAAGTACCGGTAAGGGGGTGTTCCTTTTCGAGGAGGAAGATAATTCATGACAGTTGCGAAGGGGGCGGTAATCACTGAATTAAACAGTGGGTGGGAAATCCAGGAATTAGAGTGGGAAGATCCCTGCGACGATGAAGTGGCGGTTCGTATCGTGGCGTGTGGTGTTTGCCGTTCGGATTGGCATTTTACCAACGGTACCTCGCCGGTAGAACCTCTTCCCTATTTATCAGGACACGAGGGTACAGGGATTGTCGAAAAGGTGGGAAAAAACGTAAAGCGAGTGAATGTGGGCGACAAGATTGTTATGTCCTGGATGCCTTCCTGCGGGCATTGCCCGTCCTGTGTTTCCGGTCTGGGGCAGCTTTGTGATCGGGGGGCAAACCTCATGACAGGGATGAGGGACGACGGAACCTATCGAATTCATGATAAAATGGGGAGAAACGTCGGTCAGGCTGCCGGTCTCGGAGCCTTTAGTGAATATGTGGTGATTTATGAAGATTCAAGCATACCGGTTGATAGAGATTTGGACCTGTTAAGGATTCCCGTTCTTGGCTGTCGCATTCCAACGGGTTGGGGTGCGGTTGTGAATAATGCAAAGGCGACACAGGGCTGCACGGCATTGGTGGTCGGCCTTGGAGGGGTTGGATTTAATATTCTCCAGGGGTTAAAGAGTGTCGGAGCCACCATTATAATTGGCGCCGACATCCATGACAAGAAGAAGTGGGCCATGGAATGGGGGGCCACCCATTATATCGACGCATCAAAGCAGGATATAGTTAAGGAGGTTTTTCAAATTACGGGCGTCGGGGTAGACTATGCCTTTGATGCAATCGGCAACGGTGAGGTACAATCGCAATGCGTTGAGGCGATTACTAAAAACGGAAAAGCCGTATGGGCCGGAGTGACGCCGATCGGGATGAGGGATGTGCGTCTTAATACATGGGAATTAATGCATTATCAGAAGCAGATCATCGGGTCGCTCTATGGAGGCGCGAGTCCCTTTGAGATGGTGCCCAAGTTAATCAAGATGTACAGGGCTGGAAAAATCAAGTTCGATGAACTTATCACGAAGTATTATAGACTGGATCAAATAAATGAAGCCTATCATGACATGCTGGCCGGGAAAAATATTTGTGGATGTATCCGTATGGATTGATTTGAATTTGCAGTCCTATGCTAAAAGGCATATCGTCGAGGAAACATTCGTAAAATAAGGAGAGAAACCATGACGATCGCAAAAGGCGCGGTAATCACCGAATTAAACAGGGGGTGGGAAATCCAGGAATTGGAGTGGGAGGAGCCCCGCGACGATGAAGTGGGCGTGCGTGTTGCGGCCTGTGGCGTTTGTCGCTCGGACTGGCACTGCACCAACGGCGATTTGCCGATTGAACATTATCCCCAGTTATCCGGCCATGAGGGAACGGGTATTATCGAAAAAGTCGGAAGAAATGTAAAAAAGGTCAAGGTGGGCGACAAGATCGTCATGTCCTGGATACCTTCCTGCGGGCATTGCCCATCCTGTATCTCCGGTCATGGCGAGATTTGCGATCGTTTTGCGACCGGGCTCAAGGGATGCAGGGACGATGGAACCTATCGAGTCCGCGATAAAAAGGGGAGGGAAGTCGGCCAGGCCGCATTCCTTGGGGCGTTTAGCGAGTATGTGGTGATTCATGAAGATACATGTATTCCGGTAGACGATGATATGGACCTTATTAAGATCCCGATCATCGGTTGCCGGATTCCGACTGGTTGGGGCGCTGTCGTGAATAATGCAAAAGCAATTCAAGGGTGTACGGCTCTGGTAGTCGGTCTCGGTGGGATTGGATTTAATGTCATCCAGGGGTTGAAGAGCGTCGGCGCCGTGGTGATCATCGCCGCCGATATTCATGATAAAAAAGAATGGGCGATGGAGTGGGGAGCGACGCATTATATTGATGCTTCAAAGCAGGATGTGGTTGACGAGGTTATGAAGATTACAGGTATCGGCGTAGATTACGCCTTTGATGCCATAGGGGACGGAAAAGTGCAATCCCAGTGTGTTGAGGCATGTCATAAAATGGGAAAAGCAGTATGGATCGGATTAGTGCCTGTGACCCAGGAGTCCGTGGCCATGAACGCGATGACATTGACCCTCTACCAAAAGCAAATTATAGGGTCTTTGTATGGAGGTGCAAGTCCCTTTGAGATGGTGCCCCAATTGATCAAGATGTACAGGGCTGGAAAAATCAAGTTCGATGAGCTTATCACGAAATATTACAAGTTGGATCAAATAAACGAAGCCTACCAGGACATGCTGGCCGGGAAAAATATCTGTGGGTGTATCCTTATGGATTGACATTTCCATTGTTTCGAAATTCATCCAGCCCAATGGGCGGGTCAAGAGAACCGGGAGCCTTCCTTAAAACCATAGTTTTACGGGAGGCCGCCTATTTCTTACTCAAAGAGTTTCTCTTCCAGAGCCCTGTATTTCTCGATTCCTAAGAATTCGAGCAGTTCATCAAAGGGAACGCCTCCATGGGCGCCCTGTTCCACGATTCCCTGTTCCCTTAACTCCAGCAGCTTATTTTTTATCGCCGCATAGGAGGCCGTGATGGATATGGGAGGGTAAATCGCGATGCTGTATCCCATTTCCTCGTATCTTTTAAAATGCAATGTGGGCGTCTTGGGCGCCACATTGATCAATACGGGCCCTTTGATTTGTTCCGGTATTTTTTCCAACTGCTCTATGGTCCGGGCCGCTTCTACAAAGATAACGTCCGCCCCCGCCTCAAGATAGGTATTTCCCCGGTGTATGGCTTCATCAAATCCAATGGCCGAAATGGCATCCGTTCTCGCGATCAGGACCAGATCCGCATCTTTTCTGCTGAGAGCCGCGCTTCGAATCTTCGCCGCCATGTCCTCCGTGGGAATCAGTGTGTGCCCTTCCATGTGTCCGCACTTTTTCGGGGAAACCTGGTCCTCGATGTGGAGGGCCGAAACACCCGCTTTCTCGTATTCTTCAATCGTTCGAATCATGTTGAGGTGGTTGCCGTACCCCGTATCCGCGTCGGCTATGACGGGGATATTCACGGCATCGCATATTCGTTTTACATTTTCAACCATCTCGGACATGGTGAGTAATCCGATGTCCGGAAGCCCGAAAATGGATGCGGCCGTTCCAAAACCGGTCATGTAGACGGCTTCAAACCCGGTGGCCTCGATCAATTTCGCGCTCAGGGCGTTAAAGGCTCCCGGTACCACCAATATTTCCCTCTTTTGCTCTATTCTTTTCTTAAGAACTTTCCTCTGTTCCATATCGATCATGTCCCTTTCAAAATAATAGGTTTCTCACAGAGCTAAGTCATGGAGTGATGATATATTCAAACTCCTTCCGGCACATACACAAAACCCTCCATAATTCTTCTCGAGGTCCTTCCGAAGGCGGCCAGCTTCAACTCAGGGCCGTCGGGTGTGTTTGCCACATCCACCTCAATGGATATGATTCCGCTCGGATGACCGATACGCACGTTTTTTCTCTCCCTCGCCGCCGGAGAGCATACC
>CAYTUL010000314.1:0-5642 GCA_964441135.1 uncultured Desulfobacteraceae bacterium
GGTATTCCTGTTCTATACCTTGATCTGGGCGGTGGGCTGGGGATAATATACAACCGGGAAGAACCCCCGCTTCCGGAAGAATATGCCGCGGCCATTGGAAAAGAGCTGGGCAAGACGGATTTGACCCTTATCCTGGAGCCCGGACGGGTTATCATGGGAAACGCGGGGATCCTTGTTACAAAGGTCCTCTATACTAAATCAGCGGAAGACAGGAACTTTCTTGTCGTCGATGCCGCAATGAATGACCTGATGCGTCCAAGCCTGTATGGCTCCTATCATCATGTTCAGCCCGTTTTGATAAAGGACCGTAAAAGGGTCAGGGCGGATATTGTCGGGCCCATCTGCGAATCCGGCGATTTCCTGGCAAAGGACCGGGAAATCGAATCCCTTGAGCCGGATGATCTGATCGTCCTGATGAGTACCGGGGCCTATGGATTTAGCATGTCGTCCACCTACAATTCACGTCCCCGGGTCGCGGAAATCATGGTCAAGGGGAACCGGTATTATATCATACGACAAAGGGAAAGCTATGAAGACCTGATCCGGGGGGAGTTAATCCCGGACTTCCTGAAATGAGAGAGAAGAAATGAACAGGGGTGGGATAGGATTCTGGAAGATGAGCGGTAGCGGCAATGATTTCATCCTTATAGACAACAGGGACGGGAAAATAGCCGATCAGGATATGGGCCGTCTGGTTGAAAGGGCCTGCAGGAGGAGGGAATCCGTAGGGGCTGACGGAATGATATTCGTGACGAATTCGAGCAGATACGATTTTTCCTGGAGGTTTTTCAATGCCGACGGCATTGAAGTGGAGATGTGCGGAAACGGGGGGCGGTGTGCCGCACGCTTCGCCCTCCTGAAGGGTATCGCCGGACGGAAAATGACCTTTGAGACATTGGCCGGTCCGGTTTCCGCGGAGGTGATGGATAGAGTCGTAAAGGTACTCATGCCGGTCCCGTCAGGACTCAAGACCGACATTGAACTGCCTCCTGAGCCCGGCTGGGTTAGCGTTGATTTTATCAATACCGGGGTCCCCCATGTTGTGGTCCGGGTCCAAGACCTAAAAGCTCATCCGGTTGTCGAGCAGGGCCGGGCCATTCGTTATCATTCCATGTTCGCGCCCGGTGGCGCAAACGCGAACTTTACACGGGTCCTGGGACCGGATCTTATCGCGGTCAGGACCTATGAGAGGGGGGTCGAAGATGAGACCCTCGCCTGCGGAACAGGGGCCATCGCCGCGGCGCTCATAACCAGTGTCCGGGGGAAGGCGTCTTCCCCGGTCAGGGTTCAAACGAAGGGAGGGGAGGAGTTAAAGATCTATTTTGAGAAAGAGGATGCCTCCTTCGGCAGGGTCTGGCTTGAAGGAAATACCTCGATCGTATATAAAGGGGAACTGAACGAGGAGGCCCTGTAACATGAGTTTGACATTGGTTAACCTTTAACCCGGAACCGTGAATTTCCCAACCCGGGTATTGAAAAATATAAGGAGATGATGCCATGTTCAAAGGATCCATCGTAGCCATAGTGACTCCCTTCAGGGAGGGTAAAGTGGATGAAAAGGCCTACAGGGAACTTATCGAATCCCAGATCGAAGGCGGAACAAGTGCCATCGTTCCATGCGGTACCACCGGAGAATCCGCGACGCTCAGCTTTGAAGAGCACAATCAGGTGATCGATATCGCCGTGAATGCGGCGAACAAAAGGGTTCCCATAATCGCGGGTACCGGCGGCAACAGCACAAGCGAGGCTATCCAGTTAACGCTGCACGCGAAAAAGGCCGGTGCCGACGCCTCGCTTCAGGTGACACCCTATTATAACAAGCCGAGTCAGGAGGGGCTCTTTCGTCATTATAAGGCCATTGCCGAAGCCGTACCCCTGCCCCAGGTACTCTATAACATCCCCTCAAGGACCGGCATCAACCTGCTCCCGGAGACCGTGGCCAGGCTCGCGGAAATCCCCGAAATAGTGGCCATTAAGGAGGGCTCCGGCAGTCTCGGGCAGATGGCGGAGATTATCAATCTGACCGGTGACAGGATTGCGCTCCTGTCCGCCGATGACAACATCACTTTGCCGGTATTGTCGATCGGCGGAAAAGGTGTGATATCCGTTGTCGCCAATATTGTGCCCCGGGATGTGGCGGACATGATAAGGGTCTGGGAAGAGGGAGACTGGGAAGGAGCCAGAAGCCTCTATTATAAACTTTTTCCCCTGTGCAAGGCCATGTTCTACGAGACCAATCCCGTGCCCGTGAAGACATCCCTGGCCCTGATGGGAAAGATACGTGACGAGATCAGACTCCCCCTGGCTCCCCTGGCCGAGGCCAACCTTGAGAAACTCAAAAAGGCCCTGAGGGACTATGGCCTCCTGTAATGTGAATCCATGGTACAATCCAGAATTTTCGGACAAATCGGTCCTTTGTGATAGGGGCTTCCCGGGGCGCGTGAAAGGCCGATGAGTTTATTTGATATTAGAAACCCCGGTCTTTTAGGCCGGTCGAAGATTTCGCATCGCGAAGGTCAGGATTATCCGGCTGTGCCTATTAAACCCCTTTGGGGTTAAATTAAAGCCACGGCCTTTGGACATGGATTCTTTACTGGTCTCCACCCGGGAAAGAGATTGCCGGGTCCCCGTGCATTTGATAATGTTACGAAGTCAGACGAATTCATTAGGGAGAGACGAACATGATAAAAGCAATTGTGGCAGGCGCCGCGGGTCGAATGGGGAAAAAAATGATCCAGATGATCCACCAGAGCGACGGCATTACCCTGACCGGGGCCTTCGAACACCCGGAAAACCCCGACGTTGATAGGGACGCGGGCCTGGTGGCCGGTCTGGGAGAAACGGGTGTGAAAATCGCGGGGTCCCTTAAGGATATCATGGATTCCGGAGACGTGATTATCGACTTCACCCTGCCGGAGGCCACCCTTGAAAACATCCGGACGGCATCATCCAAAGGAACGGCCATGGTAATCGGAACAACGGGTTTTACTGCGGAAGGCCTTCAGGATATCAGGGAAAGGTCGAAAAATATCCCTTGCGTCATGGCCCCCAACATGAGTGTAGGAATCAATGTCATGTTCCGGATCGCCGCCGAGATGGCCCGGATTCTCGGCCGGGATTATGATATCGAAGTTTTGGAAGTCCACCACAGGTTGAAGAAGGATGCCCCGAGCGGAACGGCGCTGCGCCTCGCGGGGATACTCGCGGAGTCCACCGGCCGGAACCTGGAAAAGGTTGCCGTATACGAGAGAAAGGGGATAACGGGACAGAGGACGGATGAGGAGATCGGCATCCAGGCACTGCGGGCGGGAGATATCACGGGCGACCATACGGTGATGTTTGGGGGGATCGGTGAAAGGCTGGAATTGATCCACCGGGCCCACAACCGGGACAATTTCGCTAAGGGCGCCGTCAGGGCAGCAAAATGGATTATAAATCAACCTCCCGGTCTCTATGATATGCAGGATGTTCTGGGATTGAAATAGCAGGGAATGAAAACAGTGTATGTCGGAATAGGATCCAACCTCGGCGATTCCCTTCAAAACTGTCTTGACGCGGTGGATAGGGTAGGGCGGATCCCAAGTTGCGATATCACGGGGATTTCAGAATGGTACCGGACGGAGCCCGTGGGCGTGGATGGACAGGAATGGTACGTGAACGGGGTTGTTTCCCTGTCTACGGATCTGACCGCCCGGGGTCTGATGAAGGAACTTCTCTCTATCGAGGCGGATATGGGGAGGATCAGAAAGGAGAAATGGGGGCCGCGGATCATTGACCTGGATATCCTTCTGTTTGGTCAGGACATCATCCGGAAGACCGGCCTCATGATCCCGCACCCTTTTATGCATAGCCGGAGATTCGTCATGAAACCCATGGCGGATCTGGCACCCGGTCTGATACACCCTGAGCTCGGTCTGACCATGCTGGAGCTGCTTCAACAAATCCCCGGGGATGAACAGGCAGTAAGACCCGTCGAGGACAGATAAATGCTGCGATTAGTAATTCTGATCATTCTTATATACATCCTGTACCGCCTCATTAAAGGTGTTTTCCGGCCGAAGAGTAGTATTTCCAGGAGCAAACCCGATGGTATCATAGACGAGATGGTTCAGGATCCCTTTTGCAAGAAGTATATACCCCGGAGGGAAGCGGTCAGGAGAGTCTTCGGAGGGAAAGAGATCCTTTTCTGTAGCGAGGAGTGCGCCGACAAGTTTGAGGCCCAGATAGAAGGGAAGCAATAGAAGGCATTCAGACTGCCCTGCGCCCTATGCCCTTTTTTTAAGTTTATCCTATCTGAGTGGGTTGGAGTGAAATAAAAACAGTCCAAGGAGGAACAAATGAAATTCTTTATTGATACGGCCAATATCGAAGAGATTAAAAAGGCGAATGAGCTGGGACTGCTGGATGGTGTGACCACCAATCCTTCGCTGGTCTCCAAAGAGGGGCGGGAATTCAGGGAGCTTATAAAAGAGATATGCGGCATTGTCGACGGGCCCGTAAACGCGGAGGTTGTCAGCACGGAAGCGGAGGGCATGATAAAGGAAGCAGAGGATCTGTCGAAAATAGCCGATAATATCGTTGTTAAGATCCCTTTGATTAAAGAGGGTCTGAAGGCGGTGAAGACCCTTTCCGGATTAGGGATAAAGACCAATGTCACCCTGTGTTTTTCGCCCATTCAGGCCCTGATGGCCGCAAAGGCCGGCGCTAACTATATCAGTCCCTTCGTGGGAAGACTCGATGACATCGGCCATGTGGGCATGGAAATTGTAGAGCAGATCGTCGCCATTTATGAAAATTACGGGTTTGACACGGAGATCATCGTGGCCAGTATCCGTAATCCGATCCATGTCCTTGACGCCGCCCTCATGGGCGCAGATATTTCTACTATCCCCTATAAGGTCATGGAACAGTTGATAAAACATCCTTTGACCAATATCGGCCTTGAAAAATTCCTGTCAGACTGGAACAAGACGACGAAGTGATGGACAGGGTAAGATTGACGGCGTGCCTGGTAGCGGGAGTATCCCTATTGCTGGCAGGTGCCCCGGCCGCGGCCGACATCTACAGGTACCGTGATGAGAAGGGGGTCTGGCATTTTACCAATATCAATTCCGATAAGCGGTACAAACTTTACCTCCGCGATTATCCGGAGAGGCCAGCGGAATTTATCAAAAAATACGGCTCGATCATTCAGCAGGCCTCGGAAAGATTCAGGCTGGACCCTTTGCTGGTCAAGGCCGTCATCAAGGCCGAGTCCGATTTTGATCACAGGGCCACCTCAAACAAGGGCGCCCAGGGGCTCATGCAGCTCATGCCCGATACCGCGGATGAGATGGAGGTGGGCGATCCCTATAACCCGGAAGAGAATATTTTCGGAGGGGTCCGCTATCTGAGCATCTTATTGGAACGTTTTAAAAACAATGTGACATTAGCCCTCGCGGCATATAATGCCGGTCCCGAGAGGGTAGAGGACTACAACGGGGTGCCTCCATTCCTGGAAACGAAGACATTTATAAAAAGGGTACTTGAATTCTATAACCAGTATAAATCGGAAAAGTAACTAAACCCCTTGCGCCCTGCGCCCTGAGCCTTACGCCATTACTTCATATTTTTCTATGAAAATAAAATACAGTTGGCGTTTA
>CAYTUL010000315.1:0-5638 GCA_964441135.1 uncultured Desulfobacteraceae bacterium
GAGATCCCCGAGCACCCTTCTTTATTAACCATTTTTCAAAAGGCTAAAGTGTTACATTTTTTTTAATACACGGTTCAGGCGGTTCACGGTTCCAGGTTCAAGTTTAAAGAATATCCCTAAAACAGTTCGACGTTGTCTCCGAAATAATCGCACTCCTTCTTCTCTTCAAAATTCCGTCCTGTATTACTCGATTCCTCAATGATCTGCTCATGAACATCTCTCTCGATTTGCATGGTATATCTTTCTGATACCTTATCGAAATCACCGTCGGGATCATCTCTCTTTCCCTTGAATGTATCCAATAATTGAATTACCTGTTCGATTCCCTTGAGACATTCGGCTAACTGATCGATAAGTTCCCTTAAAAAGGACAGGCTGGATTCAGCCTGCAACACCGCATCCTTAAGGGCCTTTGAACGTTCGAAGGTCATGGAAGTATCTTCCTGGAACTTCCTGTAAGTGCTTGAGATCTGCTCTATGCTTGTGGCTATCTTGCCGCCCTTTTCGCCGTTATCCCCCTGATGATCCTCTTCTTCGTTTACTGAAAGACAACTCAGTTCATGGGCCAGTTCCGCAATCGACTTGATAATCTTGACGACGTCCGAAACGAATTCATTCGAATTTTTCGAAACCTCCGTTACATCCTGCGCGAGAATCGCGTGGGTCTTTCCCTCTACTCCCATGCGATTTGACATGATAATTGCGTTTATGGCCTTAATGTGGAGATCCGATGCGATATCTTCAACCTTACTGATATGCTGGGAGAGCCTGGATGCGATCTCGGATGAACTGAACATGGCTTCTTCGATTTTCTTAGCCAGATCGTGTCCCCGTTCAAGGATTGAGCCAAGGTTCGTAAAACCCGAGAGGAGCGCCTCAAAGGGATTCTCTTTCTCTCCGTCAATGGAATTCTTTGAACAAAGATTGGCAGTCCCTTCAACCAGCGCCTCAATTTCATTCCCTATCTCGCAAAAGGAATTTGAAAGATTCTCATTTGCCTCGCTTATCTCTTCGATAACCTGTCTCACCTGGGCTGCTTGAAGAGTCAAAATTGACATGGTCTGGCTCAATACTTCCGCTTTTGCAGGTTCATTAATGGTTTGTAAAAATTTCCCGTCATATTTCTTCTTAATATCCTGAATCGCTTCAATGACATGTTCTATCTGCTGCCTTGTAATATCATGGAACTGTAATGCAACCACCACCTCTCCCATGTGTCCGGAGATCACACGAGAACGCTCTCCGGTCTCTTCAAGGGCCTTCGCGGATATACCCATGAGTTGCTCGATCCTTTTAATGCTATCCTTCAACATTTTATCCCCGGTGCCCGCTATCTCCGCCAGCTTGTTCCTGCGTTCTGCCACGGATCTATAGATATCCAGTTGTTTTAATCTTGCCGTACCCGAATCCTCGTGTATATCCCTGGAGATTGCATTCACTCTGTTGGAAAGCTCCTTTATCTCATTGACGAAAAAGCTGAACATCTCCTGACTTTCCCTTGACCGGCTGCTCTCCATCGCGATATTCAGGGCAATGATATTGAGGGTCTTTGCGATATTTCTTATCACCGGGCACATCTTTTGAAGCTGCTCAAGATACCGGACTCCCTCTTCAACATTCGTTAGACTTCCCGTCACTTCGGCCCGGCATCTCTCGAGCTGTTCCAAGGATTGCCCGGCAAGATCCCCCACCCTGGTCAAAAAGTCTTGTTCTGAACCCCCGCCAACCGCCTGTGCCGCGTGAACGGATAACTGGGTCAAGGCATCCGTGTCCGAATGAATGGACTGGAATTCCTTGCCGAGCTGCAGGAAATTGGGCTCAACATCCTTCAGGATTAATTCAAGCGGCTCCACGAGTTTGGATAGGCGTAAATTCGTCTCATGCATATATTCGGTCAGATCTTCCGTCATTGTTCAATACCGGGCTGTGTCCATTCTGATGTATAGGCCTCCCATAAAATAGGCTTTTTAATGCTCATCCATAAACTATCGTTTATGGATTCGTGCTATCAGCAATCAGCATTCAGCTATCAGCAAAAGATTATAAAAACAAAGATTTAGCTGACTGCTGACCGCTGACGGCTGAAAGCTCCATCCAGAAATAGATTGTTTCTGGATGGACACTAATTAGAATGATCCAGCATCTTTTTAAGCACGGATGAAACGTCTTTGAAATCGCTGTCAGCATAACTTAAAAAACGCGGATAGAGTTTATGCCCCTTTGAGACGCTTTTTTCCGACCTATCCGGAAGTATGAGTATGATACGAAGGTCCCTTAATTGTTCCTTTACGGAGAGGATGTCTTCGAGATCTGCTTCTGAGCTTACCAGTAAAACGCCGATACCCTTTCCATACCCCGCTTTGCGGACACCTTTCAGAAGACCATCGATTGATCTGTAAATCTCAATTCGATCTTCCGGGGCCGCATTTTCAAGGGCCTTCTGAAGTCTTTCCGAAGCGTCGTTATTTATCGGTTTATATAAAAGCACGATCATCAAAAACCCTATATCCGGTCATGACAGCCTATTCTGCTTTGATGATCGGCTATCAAGAACTGTGCCAGTCATTTATAAAGGTGATTTACTTCTTTGATTACAGCAACTTATTTAATATTGAACCGGGAAAGGATGCAGGGGAGGGACAGGATTTATCCAATAAAATTGGACGGTTTCCAATAATATTGGCTAAATTCCGGTTTTATCGGATATCGCGAAGGGTATAGAACATCGGGGTTGATGAATGATGATCCATTCGTAAAAAGTCAAAAATCGCGGTTTTTGTCATTCCCGCGAAGGCGGGAATCCAGTAGTTTCACGCATTTCTGGACTCCCGCTCCCCGATCAGGTCGAGGACAGGCTTCGCGGGATTGACGGTTTCTATGACTTTTTACGAGATTGTCAATGATGATTACATGGAATTTTTTGAAATACCGTATCTTTTCATGAGGCCGTAAAGGCGGGCCCGGCCCAATCCGGATATTTTACAGGCCCTATTGATATCGCCGGAAGTCAGTGAGATTACCTCCTGCAGATATTTCTTTTCGTTTTCCGCGATCACACGCGCTCGAAAGCTCTTCATCGTCGGCATCTCTCCGGGTATCTTCACATTATCAATGTTCATAGTCTGTGGGTTCCTATGCGAATTGTTTATGACCGAGTTTCTCGCCACGTGTATACGAAGATGGACAGGGAGATGTTTGGGGAACAGTGTCGGTTCATAGCGCGCATTATTTATTGCGTTTTCCAGGGTATTGACCAATTCTCGCACATTACCGGGCCAGCGATATTCAATTAATACCTCAAGGAATTCAGGGGAAAAATTCTTTACAGGGATCCTGTACTGTTCACAAATTTTCTTGATAAAATGGATGATGAGAATGTTAATATCTTTATCACGATCTCTCAGGGGAGGAAGATCAATAACCATGGATCTTATCCGAAACACGAGCTCCCTGCGAAACCCGCCATCCTTTACCATATGATCAAGATCCCGGTTGGTCGCGGTGATTAACCTGAAATCGCTTTCAATCTCTCCCTTTCCTCCTATCGGTCTAAATTTTCGTTCCTGGAGCACTCTGAGAAATGCCGATTGGATGGAGTAGGGCAGTTCACCTATCTCGTCAAGGAAAAGGGTCCCCCCGTCCGCTTGACGGATGAGGCCGTCCCTGGCCTTTTCAGCACCCGTGTAAGCCCCTTTTTCATGCCCGAAAAGTACACTCTCCACCAGGGTCTCCGGCAGGGCCGCACAATCCACAATCACAAAATTCTTGTCTTTTCGCACGCTATTATGATGAATCGCCGATGCGAAGAGCTCTTTTCCCGTACCGGTCTCTCCGGTAATAAGGACATTTGTGTCGCTGTCCGCCGCCTTCCCCAAGAGATCGATACACCTCTTTAACGGAAGGCTGTCTCCGACTATATTCTCTCTTCGAATCCATGAAACAGATCTTGAAGCATTTTTTTCTTTTCTGTACTGGAGGGCTCGCTTCAAAGACAGAATCAATGAGTTTATAGTAAGGGGTTTTTCGATGTAGTCCCATGCCCCGTTTTTGATGGCTATTTCTGCGCCGTCGGGTGCTCCATCTCCGGTCATGATGATAATTTCGGGCAATGATTCATTGCCTGCAATTTTTGGCAGTTCGTTCAAACCGTTTCCATCCGGCAGACAGACATCGAGAAAAATCACATCATACCTGCTTGATGAGACTTCGGAAATTCCATCCTTCAGGTTTAGCTTATAGGTGGCTTTATGACCCATCAGGTTCAGGGAATTCTGGAGCGCCTTGCAAATCTCTGCATCATCGTCAATAATAAGGATTCTGCCTCTCATATCTTCCATACATATCACCCACATCCATCATGGTCATTGACTTCAATGATACGTTGTATAAATACAAATTGATTTATGATTCATTATTTTAGCATAAACTATGCCAATCTTTCATGATATATTCTTTAATTATTTTAGTGTGTTAGCTTATTAAACGTCTGAAATTCTCTAAAATAAAAATGGATTTTGACGTTTGTCGAATGTGTTGTCATTTTTTTGGCGATTTGAACGGCAAAAAGTAGGAGAGCTTTTATAATGAACCCATGGAATTAGCCTGATAGGGAAACCTGTGAGAGACTTTTTATTCGCCTCAGCGCGGGAGCGCTCAGGCGAATAAAAGAGAAACGACCTTCCTTACTACATATAATAGGGAAATTTTTCCCAGAACTCTTTATCTTTATCCTTCCATTTCGGCGTAAACTTCTTGGCATAATAATCAGCAAACCGGTCTAACCAGCGCCACCAAAAGCTTTTACCCTGCTCTTGCGCTTCCAATATATCATTCAGGTACGTGGTAATATTTTGCATCTCTTCCTTGGGAATATAGGATGCGGCACCTTTTTTGAAAGACTTTACGGTATCCTCCGTGCTCAGTGCGTGGGCCGTCAACATAACCGCTATTATTTCTTTCTTTATAGCGATATCAAGCAATCGGTACCCATTAACCCCCATAATATCCAATATGGCCATGTCAAAATATTCTGTATCTAACTTCTCTTTGGCTTCTTCAAAGTTTGAAGCCTTTACCACGTCGCACATCGAGAGTAATTCTTCCAGCGTATCCAGCACATCGGGTTCATCATCCACTATAAGTATCTTCTTTCCCTCTAATCTATCTTCTTTTTCCATGGGTACTCCCCCTTCCTGTTTATTTTCAGATGGGTTTTATTTAGTGCGAGTCCGGAAACGTTAGTTTCCGGATGAGCACTATTTATAAAATTTCGGTCTAATAATAAATCTTTTATAATATAAATCAAGACATTATAAAGGGTTTTAGTAACTTCTCAATAAATCCGGGCATGTTTAAATTAAGCAACGGTTTGGGAAATTCCTGGATTCCTGCTTTCGCAGGAATGACAATATGTTAACGTTGACGTCATTCCGGCGCAGGCCGGAATCCAGTTATGTTTGCCCGGACTTATTGAAAAGTTACGGGTTTCATGAGCTGAATTTTTGGAGTATTGGAGTGCTGGAATGCTGTTTTTGTAAAAATCTGGCATTACTCCACTACTCCATCATTCCAGGTTGGCTATACAAGGATCAGATTTCTCCCGGATATTGAATGCATCATGATTCTCAGATATCGATGG
>CAYTUL010000316.1:0-5631 GCA_964441135.1 uncultured Desulfobacteraceae bacterium
TTGTGACTAATTCGATCTCTCCCCTTTTGACCATTCCATCCAGGGGTGTATTGGAAACAACCATGAGGGTCAATGCCGCCAAATAGGCAGGATCCATTTTGGTAGCTGCTTTTCCCGTATTGACGGCGTGTTGCTCAGACAGCTTTCGACCACCCAATCCTAAAATGACTGTGACTGAGGTCTGAATGCCCGCTTCATTCGCCTTAACAACGGCGTCAATCTGTCTCTGCACGGTCGTCCCCTTATTAACGAGGTCCAAAACCTCCTGGTCGCCACTCTCCAGCCCCATAAAGATAAGGCTAAGGCCGGCGGCCTTGAGAAGCCCAAGCTCTTCGTTACTCTTCCTCAGTATATCTTCACTGCATGCGTAGCATGATACCTGCTTCAGGTTCGGAAACGAATCATAGCATTTTTTTAATATCCTTAAGAGCTCCGGTGTTTTTATGATCATTGCGTTCGAGTCTAATAGGAAAATCTTTTCAATGGAAGACCCGTACTGGTTTCGTCCGATTTCGATATCCTCAAGTATTTCCGTCGTGGGTCGGATCCTGAACTTTTTTTCAGGAACCGATTTCTCAAACAGATAGGAGCTGCAGAAATAACACCTGCCCGCCGCCGCAGATGAGCATCCTACTGTAGCCTGAATCAGGAGGGAATAGGCTTCACTCGGTGGACGGTAGACTGGTTCAGCGTAGTACATCTCCTGCCTTTTTGTGGCATTATTCCCATCGGTATTTTGAATTATCATTCTCTTGCCGGTATAATATGTCCGTCCGGCCCTCCTTATATAGCCATGAAAATCCAGCCATTTTTAGATGACATGGCCTCGATCTATACGTCTTGCGCTATAGCGGGCGGCGGCCCTGGTTCGAAGTTCTTGTATTATAGGTAAATGAATTTTTCCTGTCAATGAGGCTTGGGATCCAAAATCCACCATCAAATTCCTCGATCGGCGATAACGACCATAGGTTTTGCTGATCGATGTTTCTCGATCTAATCCTTGTAGAGGGGCCGTTTTGGATATATAATAATAAAGGAATAATGATCGATGACAGATCGGTCGATGTGGAAAGTGATCCGAATTATCTGATCATCCCAAATCCATTTTGACAAAACAGGAATATTCATGCAGATTAAAAGCAGAAGGAAAAGAGTAACAATTAAAAGCAGGAGATAAGTTTTATGAGATTCAGTCTATTAAGGATTTACTTAATCTCCTTTGTGTTCTTGTGGGGTTTTGTTTCATCCACGGGGGCGCAAGAAACAGGAAACAGGATATCAAAGGGAAACCCTTCGATGGAACATGAAAGAATAAAGGAGGGGAATATGTCGGATGATGACAAACTTACGGAGGAGGAAGGGATTTATCTTCTATCAGTGGCGCGAAAGACCATCGAACAGCGACTTTTTAATAAAAGGGATCAGGATCAATCGGATTCGGAGATGTCGTCCAAATTCTCAGAAAAACGGGGCACATTTGTTACATTGACCATTAATGAGGCTCTTAGAGGATGTATCGGTCATATTATTCCACAGGAATCACTGATAGAAGGGATCAGGGTGAATGCCATTAACGCAGCGTTTCGAGATCCGCGTTTCAGACCGCTTTCAAAACAGGAATGGGAGAATGTCAAGATTGAGATCAGTATTTTAACCGATCCCAGGCCTTTGGCCTATTCTGACGCCGATGATCTCCTAAACAAATTACGGCCGGGCGAGGATGGTGTTATCATCAAAAAAGGATTACGCCAGGCCACTTTTCTCCCGCAGGTGTGGGATCAGCTTCCTGATAAAAGGGAATTCCTGACTCACCTGTGCATGAAGGCAGGTATGGATGGACATGCCTGGAAAAAAGAGAAATTAGATGTATTTACCTACCAGGTCCAGGCATTTGAAGAACATGGATCACCCCGAATTTCCAAATGAACATCTCTTTTTGGAGGTCAAGATGGTTTTATTAAAGAAATTTTTCGAATAGAAATTATGGAATGATTAACGAGAAATGACAAACGTCAGACGTCTTATTATCTGGTCCATAATCGGAACAGGCATATCGTCCATCACTATCCAGCTTATCACCATTCGGGAATTCCTGACCCAGTTTCATGGAAATGAAATTACGATATCTCTGGTACTTTTCAGTTGGCTTCTGTTAACCGGCATCGGGAGCCTCGCGGCGCGGTTTTTTAAACCATCTTCCATAACGTTCTATACCATATTACTCCTTGTGATCGCTCTCTGGCCGCTTCCCCAGATGCTTTTAATAAGGTACTTTAGGGAAGCGGTTTTTATTCATGGAGTCTCCCCGGGGTTTTATCAAATCTTTTTTTATATTACGTCGACAATAACCCCCTATTGTCTCCTTGTGGGTTTTATCCTCCCCTGCTCATTGGAGGTATTAAAGGCCAATCGTTACGACTTCTCGTCCGGTGAACTCTATATCACCGATAATATAGGGGACATATTAGGTGGAATAATATTCAGCTTTATTTTGGTTTATTGGCTTAAACCTTTCAAAACAATTGCCGTCACCTCCGGTTTCCTTATAATTACCGCCATATTCCTGCTGCTGTCGATTCGAAAACATTTCCTTTTAATCGTTTCAGTTATTCTGACAGCCCTTTTTTATATATATGCGCTGAATACAGGTTTTGAAATATCCACCCTGACTCAACAATATGGCAATGTCATCCGATATCTGGAATCACCCTATGGCCGGATCGTGATTACAAGGGAGGGGCCCCAGCATACGTTCTGGGAATCCGGTCTCCCCATTTATTCTGATTCCAATGTCATTAATAGTGAGGAAAAGATCCATTATCCATTAAGCCAGCTCGATAAGGTTCGAAACGTTCTGCTGGTCTCAGGAGGACTTGGAGAAACACTAAATGAGGTGTTAAAATATAAACCGGAACACATCGATTACGTGGAACTGGATCCCCATCTCACGATGGCGGCCCAGGAATTGGGTTTTCTAAAGAAGAGGTCTAATCTCAGGATAATAAATAGCGACGCAAGGAGGTTTATCCATAAAACGGATATGAAATACGACGCCATTATCATGGATCTGCCGGACCCGGATACTTTTCAGATAAACCGGTTTTTTACCAATGAATTCTTTTCCCTCGTGAAACGGATTATGGCTCGTGATGGCATATTCTCCTTTGGAATGAAATACTCTCCGAACTTTATCAGCGAGATTCAAAAACAGAAACTTTCCACGGTTTATACAACAGCAACAGCGCATTTTAAGAACGTAAAGGTCCTTCCGGGCGGAGAGGCCTATTTCCTATGCAGGAACGGCGAGATTTCCACGGATATACCCGCAAGACTTATCGATAAATCTATTTCCACCGAATATATCGAAGGTTTCTTTTATGGCAACGTCACCCGCGAAAGGATAAATCAGCTCCAGGAAAGTCTTGACAGGGAGGAATTCATAAATACGGATTTCGAACCACGCATGATGAACATCTTTTTTAAAGAGTGGTTTTTAAGGCATGGGAGCTCTCCAAACGCCTTTTTTCTGACGCTCCTGATTATTACCTCCCTGTATCTGATATCTATGAAAAAAGAGGAATACATCCTTTTTTCCACGGGGTTGGCCGCAATGGGGGCGGAGATGCTGATCATTTTCACATTTCAGGTAATCTATGGATTTATTTATCTTAAGATAGGAGCGATAGTAACAGTCTTCCTCCTGGGACTTCTCCCGGGCGCCGCCCTGGGTAATTTTTATAAGGATAAAAATATCGTCAGGGTGATTGTATCGGAGTTCATAATCTTATGTTTTTTAGTAGTGTTCTTCGTGTGGATCAGTTTTCTTAAAGGATCTTTACATCAAATCTATTTCCTTGCGTACGGCTTCCTATTTTCCTTTTTTTGCGGCTTCCAGTTTCCAGTAATAACGACAATAATCGGTGAAAAGACAAGCCCCGCGGCCGGGTGTCTGGCTGCCGACTTGGCAGGGGCCGCCATAGGCACCCTTGTGGTGGGAACCCTGTTGATTCCCCTCTGGGGTATCCAGACGGCTGTTATATTTTTAATATTGATAAAAGCATCGAGTAGCATGATAATATTATTCTCAAGGAAGAAGAGTTATTAAAGATGTCAGTGCTTTTAACAAGAAAAGAGTTTTTGCGTACAATTGGAATTGGGGCTACGGCCCTTTTTTGTGCCGGCAGTGGATATGGCTTCCTGTCAAACAGGGTAAACAACGGGAAGAGCATTAAGGGGCATGTTTTTAAAAAGGATGCACCTTCAGAGCCCTGGAAATGGTCTATCGAGGCATTTCACTATGAGTCCATAGGTGAGGATGTGCGATGCGCGGTCTGCCCCAATCGCTGCTATCTTTCGCCCGGCGACCGAAGTGTATGCAGATCAAAAGTAAATATCAAAGGAAAACTCTATTCACTTACCTATGGAAATCCCTGCTCGGTGCATGTCGATCCCATAGAAAAGAAGCCCCTTAACCATTTTTATCCGGGGACTTCTGTTTTTTCCCTGGCTACCACCGGCTGTAATTTCAGATGTCTGAACTGCCAGAACTGGGAAATATCTCAGAAAAGACCGGAGGATGTCAGATTTGGTGAACTTTTTCCTTCAGACGTCGTCAGGGAGACAATAAGACAGGGCAGCCCTTCCATAGCCTATACCTATTCGGAGGCCATTACCTACTATGAATACATGTACGATACCGCAAGGCTCGCCCGTGAGGCTGGGATTAAAAATGTATTGGTTTCAAATGGTTATATAAATGAAGAACCTCTTCTTGAGCTTTCATTATATCTGGATGGGGCAAACATCAATCTAAAGTCTTTTGATGACAGGATATATCAAGCCCTGAACGGAGGAAACCTGCAGCCGGTCCTGAATACTTTCAAGACCCTTCATGAGGAGGGTGTATGGTTTGAGATGACCACTCTCGTGGTACCAACCTATATTGACGATTCCGAAATGATAAAGCGGATGTGCGGGTGGATATTAAAGGAGCTCGGCCCGGATTATCCTTTACATTTTTCAAGATTTTTTCCCCAGTACCGGTTAACAAGGCTCCCCCCCACCCCCGTTTCAACACTTGAACAGTTCAGAGATCTGGCTATGAAGGAGGGGATCCACTATGTGTATCTTGGCAATGTTCCCGGGCACGAAGGATGTAATACCTATTGTCACAACTGCGGGAAGATTTTAATAGAAAGAAAGGGCTATATACTTAGACAGGTCAACCTGGATAAAGACAGATGCAAATTTTGCAATGCCCAAATTCCGGGAAGATGGGGATCTTCCGTTAAATGAGTATGATTCAAGTGAAGATGTAAAAAGGTTTGATAGTTGTTCGACGGGTCATGACATTTCTCCTCAGATTCCGGGGCCCTCGTCCTGGTCATTTCAAGTAATAAGGCTGGCGGAAGCCTCCCACCACTGTTTCCCTCGACTTCTCTTGGGGCGGCGGGATCTATTCCCTTTAGATATAAGATTTATTTTTCAATGGGTTATGGGATAACGAACGAAGAGCTGAAATCGGGATTATATTAAAAAAATATTGGAAATTTATGACGGTTTTTTCTTGACAGTCCTTTTCAATTCGTTATAAAAGAACCGCTTGTAAAAAAAAGCACAAAGATTCAGAAC
>CAYTUL010000317.1:0-5617 GCA_964441135.1 uncultured Desulfobacteraceae bacterium
ATATATATCTTTGCAGGTTAAGTAATGATATTTTCGGATGCTTCAACAACCATAAAATTGGCCTCCTACGCCGGTGCTGGTGTGTGTATAGGATTGGGGGCCATTGGTGCGGCCTTAGGTGAGGGCTACACAGCAGGTTTGGCAAATACGGGCATGTCCCAAAAGCCTGAGAGCTCGGGCGAAATCATGAAAAACATGCTCATAGGCCAGGCAGTGGCCGAGTCTGCAGGCATTTTTGCCCTGATAATAGCCATTCTTCTGATCTTCTTAGAGACTCCCGCAACCAGTATTTTGAATGCATCGGCGTTATTTGGAGCCGGCATCTGCATGGGGGCGGGTGCAATCGGTTCCGGGATCGGATCCGGATTTCCGGGCGGTGAGGCATGCCTCGGAATGGCCAGACAACCGGCCGTATCAGGCAAATTAACAACGAATATGCTAATCGGTTCGGCAGTATGCCAGACCCCGGCGATCTTCTCAATGGTTGTCGCCCTGATGCTTCTATTTATGGACTTTGGGAAATTGCCCCTTACACCTACTTGGGCGGCCCTGTTAGGGGCCGGCATAAGCACAGGATTTGCAGCCATCGGTTCCGGACTGGGAGGGGGGTTAGCCGCAGGGGCATGCTGCGAAGGCATTGCGAGGAACCCGGACACTTCCGGGCGCGTGACAACAACAATGCTTGTAGGGCAGGCAGTCTCCCAAACCCCGTCGATCTTCGGGCTTCTGGTGAGCTTTGTTCTTATGTTTAAGGCCTTTCCCGAATCCGGCACCCTGAGCGCCGCGATGGCACTCTTGGGCGCGGGAATAAGCATGGGATTCGGTGGTTTGGGTCCCGGCTTTGGAAACGGTCTCACGGCTCAGGGGGCGGTTAAGTGGGTATCGCGAAATATTGAGGCCGCCGGTGAGTTAATGCGGACAATGCTTGTGGGACAGGCGGTTTCACAATCCACGGCCATATATGCGATGGTTGTCAGTCTTGTCCTTATATTTGTTATCTAGTGCTCATCCAAAAACGAAGGTTTTTGAATTCGCGCTATCAGCAATCAGCACTCAGCTATCAGCAAAAGATATGAAAAACAAAGACTTGGCCGACCGCTGATTGCTAACCGCTGAAAGATCCATCCAGGAAATGGTTGTTTCTGGATGGACACTATTTAAACGATTAACCCTATTTCTATCCTATTAACAGGAGGTAAACATGGCAATTGAAGGTGCGGATTTAATAAAAGCGGCGGCACTGTTAGGGGCCGGTCTGGCAATGGGTTTCGGGGCTATTGGTCCCGGGGTCGGTGAGGGTTTTGCGGCCGGGAAGGCCTGTGAAGCCATAGGGAAAAAACCGGAAGAGGCCGGTCTGTTGACGAGGACGATGCTTGTGGGACAGGCCGTTTCCGAATCCACGGGAATTTATTCCCTGGTAGTGGCCTTGCTCCTGCTTTTCGTTGTGTAAGCGTTCATGGGCGGTATGGGATTATGATAAGTATCAATGCAACCCTCTTTTTACAGATTATCCATTTTCTGATTCTGGTCTTTATCTTGAATCGTCTCATGTTCAGGCCCCTGCTGAGGATTATAAACGAGCGGAACCGGCACATCGAAGATGAAAATAGGCAGCTTGATCATCTTGAAGAAGAGACCCAAGAACTGGTACAAAAGAGTATTTCCTTGGAGCGGAATGCCAGAAGAGAGGCCTCGGAAGAGAGTTCCAAACTCAGGAAGGAAGCCAATGAGGTGTCTGAAAAAATCTTCAGCGAAACCCGGGAGAAGATTGCCTCAATCAGAGATGAGGCCGACAGGGAGATCAATGAGAAAATAAAAGAGGCGCGGCAGTCCCTTCATAAAGAGGCCCTTATTTTAGCTGAAGAATTAATGGAGAAATTAATCGGCAGGAGGGTTGCGAATTGATCAGTATAAATAAAAAATATCTATTCGGATTGTTTCTAATATTGTTCGCCGTTTTTTCGGTGGTCCTATTCTGTTCCGACGCCCTTGCCCAGGAGAGTACGGGCAAAGGTCGTAAAATATGGAATAATATTATGCTCTTCGTTAATTTTGGAATCCTGGTCTTTTTATTCATTAAATACGCGAAGAATCCTCTAATGGATTTTCTGCAGGATGAACGAAAGAAAATGGCGAAAAGGATCAATGAGGTTGAGGAGCAGGTCAGGAAGGCCAGGTCTTTAATGGAAGCGGAATCCGATAAGCTGAAAAGTATCGATAAAAATATCGGTGAGATACGTGAACGGATTATCGAGATCGGGCAGAGAGAAAAGGAACAGATCATCGAAAAGGCCGGGAACACGGCGAGCCAGATGATAGAAGACGCTGAAAATGAGGTTCAGTATAAAATCGAAGCTGCCAGAAAGACATTCGGCGAGGAGATATTGGCAACCGCCGTCTCCATGGCCGCTGAAAACTTGAAAAAGGGAATCACTGAGGATGATAATGACAAGATCATTGATCAGTTTTCAGCCGGTTTAGCGGCCGCAAAGGCCCGTTTTGACTGAAACCTCCCCCTCCTGTCTTAGGGTAAATCCTCATCCCGGATTTTATTTTTCTTCTATTTCCGTTATTTTCTTTTCTTTATCGCCGCCCACCTGGCAACTGTTACTCATTCAGGTGGAAACCCCCAATTTGGGAAGAATAAAAGCCTGAAGCACAAACCAGAGGGCGATAATCAGTATAAGCCACCATCCGTCCATTTGAATCCCTTTTAACCTGTCTATCATCTCATTTCATCATTCCCCGGCGGCTCACGGCCGCCCAAGGTTAATGGGCTCAGGAAAAGCCGCCCGAGGGTGAACATCCGGTCGAAAGGGAGCTTGCCAGACTGGCCCCTGAACCGGAAGAACCGCATGAAAAGGCGGAAACCATCCTGCAGATGTCCTTCTCACCACAGGAAGGGCATTGAAAATCCTTCTCGTCATCGGAAGGAAACACTATCTGTTCAAAGCTGTTTCCGCATTTGTTACATTTATATTCATAAATTGGCATGATACTTTCTCCTGGAAGTAGTCGCTCTAATATAATGCAATTATCAGAAATTGCAACCATAAAGGGAATTTTTCGCAACATGGTTATATCAGGCCTTGCCTATTTAATTAGTCCGGGTAGGAAAAGACTGAGTGATGGCCAGTAAGTAATGAAGAAAAGGGTTAAAAGGAGGAGAAGAAGAAAGGGCAGGGTAGCCGCGTATAATTGCAAAACAGGCCTGTCGAACCTTGAGCTCGCAATGAACAGGTTCAGGCCGACCGGAGGGGTGTTATAGCCGATTCCAAGGTTAGCTAAAAAGATGATCCCTAAATGGATAGGATCGATTTCAAACCGCCCCGCGAGAGGCATAATGAGCGGGACTACTATCAGGATCGCGCTGAAAATATCCATCATGCATCCCACGAGGATCAAAAAGAGGTTCATGATTAGCAGAAATCCGATCCTACTCCCGACGATCCCTTCCATTGCCTCAAGGATCTTCATGGGGACAAAGGCGTCCACCAGGTAATTGGTGAAGCCTAAGGATGCGCCTAAAATAATCATTATCCCGCCTACCATTTGAACGCTGTCGACCATAACCCTCGGTATGTCACTCCTTATCTTCAGCTCCTTGAAGATGAATATTTTAATGAAAAGGACATAGACTGCCGTCAGGGCCGCGGCCTCGGAAGCCGTGCAAAAACCTGTATATATGCACAAAATGATGAGGAAAGGGATCGGCAGCTCCCAGGCGGCGTCTCTTGTGGCGGAGATGAACTCGGATATTGAAAAAGCCGGTCGATCCAGCTTCCATCTGATCCCCATAAACACGGAGAAAAGACAGAGGATTCCAACCATCATGATTCCCGGCAGCAGCCCGGCAAGGAAAAGCTTCTCAATACTTACGCCCGAGACGAACCCATACAGGATAATGGGAAGACTCGGCGGAAAATGGAGACCAAGACTCCCTGAAGTTGTCATCAGTCCTAAGGCGAAGTTCTCCTCGTAGTTTTCCGAAATCAGGGCAGGAAGCAGCAATCCGCCCAGGGCGATTATCGTAATCCCGGTGGCTCCGGTTATGGCGGTAAAAAAGGAACAGGTGAGGAGTGACACCACACCAAGCCCACCCGGGATCCATCCAAAAAGACTTCTTGAAAACCGGACAAGACGGGTGGAGGTTCCTCCTTCACTGAGAAGAAACCCCGCAAAGGTGAAAAGAGGAATCGCTAACAATACCGGTGAGCTGGAAAGGCGCAGGATCTCAATGGGAATCGCGGATATACTTACTCCGCTCGTGTAAAGGCCTAACATGGCCGCGGCTAATATCCCCGCAAAAACGGGAAGCCCGGACAGGACGAGTATGATGATGACTATGGCCGTGAAAAGGATCATGATAGGTCTTTCCCGGCCAGGCCCATGGATTGTTCCAACGCCCCGAGAAAAAACCGGAATATCATCACTGAAAAACCCGCAGGCAGGATCAACTGGTATACCCAGGACGGGACCCCGAAAAACAGGTTCGAACCGTAATCCATTTCGATGAGAATATACTCAATGGATGCCTTTAACATGAGGGCGCATATGATCATACAGCAGACTGACAGAATTATTTCTCGAACCGGAAGCCACCCAGGAGGCAGGAGGGACCTCATCATATCGATTCTGATGTGCCTGTTTTGACCCGTGATGAGGGATGCCCCTAAAAAAGTAATCCATAACACGAGCAGCCGGACAAAGGGTTCTGTCCAATCCACTTGACCCAGCAGGGTATTGGCCCACAGGATGTGGCCGTGGGTATAAAGAGTCCTGAGCATGATGTTGAGAAAGGTGAGGAGGACCATCAGGCTGAGGGAGGTTATGATCAGAGCACGTTCGAGGTTTTCAACGGCCTTGTTAATGAATCTCAATATTCTCATTGGACCCTGCGAGTGCGGGCTAATATCTCATATACCCTGTCCAGCAGTTCCTCCGGATAGATCTCCCCTGATAGTTCCCGTGCGACAGTCTCATGGATCCTGTAAAATTTCTTCATCTCTTCAGTGGAAGGCATCGGTGTAATCGTTACCCCGCTTTCCTGAATAATATGGATCGCCTCCTGGGACTGCCTGATCAACTCTCCGGTTAAATCGGCCATTGCAGCCTCAAATTCATCTTTAACTAATGAAGCCAACTTATCTGGAAGTTGGGTAAATTTTTTTAATGAAATAAGCACCACACCGGTTGCATGAGCGATGGGAAAGGGGGTCATATATTTCACGTAATGATGCCACTGGAGGGCAATGGCCCCGAGGGCCGGCGCATAGACCGTATCAATCATATTCGTGTTTAGCGCGGTGGTGACATCTGTTATGGATATGGATATGGGGGTCGTCCCCATGGCGGTAAAGGTTTTTTTCGAAACCGGATCACCTGACCATGTCCATATTTTCAGTCCGCTCAGATCAGATATACTTGTTATCGGTTTCTTTGAAAAAAGATAGACATCACCAACCTCGGCCCAGGCCAAAAATTCAAATCCGGCCTTCCGGAACGGCCCGGCGAAAAAACCTTCAAGCTCTTTTTGAACGACCTCGATCTCCTTTTCGTTTCTGAAAAGAAAAGGGAGATCGAGAACCCTTACCATAGGTAATATCTGAGTGATACC
>CAYTUL010000318.1:0-5605 GCA_964441135.1 uncultured Desulfobacteraceae bacterium
ATCCAGTCATGTTTGCCCGGACTTATTAAGAAGCTACGCCGGATAATCCTAACCCTCCTTAAAGACCGGGTTTCTTACATCAAATGAAAATCCGGGCCTAACAGGATACTATTCCTCCTTTATCACTCTGACCCCTTTGGGGATTGTGAATCTGAAAAAATCAATATCAAGGTCCTTACGTACGATTAGGTCCCCGATTGTGAACCGCGTAATGTTCCCTATAAAATTATGGATCTCTACCTCCTTAATATTGTAACCTTTTTTTTCCACTGTTAGATCAATATGGTCAATCTCCTCCCAAGGCGGGTTGGGGACGAGCCGGAGATGATATTTCTCCCTATCCCCAAGATCCGACTGAATAACATCAAAATTGTCCCCCACGCTCTTTAATCCTTGAAATATATCTCCAAGCAGCAGAAGTTCCTTCCCCAATCTTTCGGATGGGTACTGATAGACCAGTTCCTTTTTCGGAATATACCACCAAAGGGTATGGCCATCGGTCGTAACGGGCTCCGGGTCGGGGGTCTCCTGTTTGATTGAAAGATAATGGGGCGGTTTAAAATAGATCTTTCCCGTGGCGTGGTCTCCCTTCATTTCCTCGCCTAATATTGCCATGGACTTGGTGATTATATCGCGCTGGTAGGGAACTGTAAGGCCCGGCAGGTTTCCGTAGCGATCAAGGATGCCTCCAAGTATTTCCGTTAATCGGTCATCCCCCTTGACAGGACCCGGATAAAGGCAGAAGAGTGCTATTGTACAGATGAGAACCGGAGCGAGCCGGCTTCTGTGCGTCAATAGGTTACGATAGATCATTGTTTATTCCTTCCGAACACCTCCCTGGCTCTGACACCATCAGAGGGACCCACGATCCCTTCTCTCTCCATGATCTCTATCATCCTGGCAGCCCTATTATACCCCACCCTTAATTTTCGCTGTATCATGGATATGGAGGCCTGACCCGTTTGGATCACAAGATCCACGGCCCTGTCATATTTCTCATCCTTTTCCATCTCTTCATCTTCCGATTCTTCATCCTTGGTGACATGGGACATTATCGAAGAATCGTAATCGGGTTTCATCTGGTCGCGAATAAAATCCGTAACCCTTTTTACCTCTTCTTCCGAGATATAGGCTCCATGAATCCTCGTCAACCGGCCGACACCAGGCGGCATGAAGAGCATGTCCCCCTCTCCTAACAATTGTTCGGCCCCCATGGTATCCAAAATGGTCCTGGAATCCACCTTTGAAGAGACCTGAAAGGATATGCGTGTGGGGAAGTTGGCCTTGATTATTCCAGTGAGGACATCCACGGAAGGGCGTTGAGTGGCTATAATGAGATGAATACCGGCGGCCCTTGCCATTTGCGCCAAACGGGTAATGGACTCTTCCACCTCCCTTGAAGAAATCATCATCAGATCCGCCAGTTCATCAATAACAAGAATGATATAAGGAAGGGTCTTGTTTGTCCCCCTTTCGTTTTCCCATTCCGATTTTTTCGGTTCTTTGATTATCTTTCGATTATAGTTCTCAATATTCCTCACCCCCCTGTCGGAGAGAAGCATATAACGCCTCTCCATTTCTTCAACGGCCCACCGTAGGGCACGGGTGGCCTCCTTTGGTTCTGTCACCACCGGATGGAGGAGGTGTGGAATATCCTTGTAAACCGAAAGCTCTATCCTTTTGGGATCGATTATTAACAGCCTTACCATATCCGGAGAGAGTTTGAAAAGAACGCTATTGATCATGGCATTCAATGAAACACTCTTCCCTGTACCAGTGGCCCCTGCCACGAGGAGAAGGGGCATTTTTACGAGATCCGTGATGACCGGCGCCCCGGTTATATCCATACCCAGGGCAATGGGCAGCCTGTGGATAGAATCCTTATAATCCTGAGAGGAAAGGACCTCCTTGAGGTGGACATGATCCCTTTTATTATTCGCTATCTCTATGCCAATGGCGGCTTTACCGGGAATAGGCGCTACGATTCGAACACTCGGCGCCCTCAGGGCAAGTGTGAGGTCGTCCGACAAGCCCGCTACCTTGCTGATTTTAATTCCCGGCGCCGGCTTAAACTCATACATGGTAATTACCGGGCCGGGCAGGATCTCAACTACCTCGCCCTCGACCCCGAAGTCCGAGAGTTTCTTCTCAAGCCGCCTCGCGTTCATTTCCAGGCTGTCCTTCTGGATTTCCACCCATTTCTCCACGGGCGGGTCATCCAACAGGTCAAGGGAAGGCAGTTTAAATCCACCAGCAGCGTTCATAAAGGCAAAAGATTCCTGTTCCGGCTTCCGAAAAGTCTCCTTTTTCGGTTCAACGATCTTGACTTTTCGCCTGGGCCTTTGTTTCTCCTTTTTGAGCGCCCTTTTCCTTACGCGCCTCTTCCGCCTCTTTTCTATCCTTTTTGTAAGGTATTCCCTGATCCCTCTTATGACAGCCGAAGTCCAGGAAAAGAATTTCGAAAAGAGCCACCCAAAGGAGATACGGGTGCATATCATCAGGGATATGATAAAAATTGCCAATAGCAGAATATTGGCACCAAAGGTGTTAAGAAAGCCTTTCATCTCATTAGAAATGAAGGTTCCCACTATACCGCCGCTTTTCAATTCACCGCCCCGATGGGCGATTGAATCCCCTAATTGGAGACCCAAAAGCCCGGAAAAGGAAACGACCAGGAATAAAATAGCTACTATTGTCCTGATAGGCGGAAGGAGCGCACGCCCCCTGAAGGAAATGACTGCCATGATAAAAAATACGGCAATCAGCCAGAAAGATGAAAACCCCAGGATGTGGAAAAGATAACCCGACAGGTTGGCTCCCACGGTCCCGAAAAGATTGTGCGCCTTTTCCGAACCTCCTGTCTTGATCCAGAACACCGGGTCATCCGGAAAGTATGTGAAAAGGCTCACTCCGAGAACGATAGCGAGAAGAAGGAAGATAATTCCTTTAATCTCCTTCCTTATGGGTTCCGCTGCTTCGGGTGACAGAGCGGTTTTTTTGGGGCGCCTGGCCAATTTATTCTACCTCTACGCGAATTTTCTATAATTCCTCTGGGTCATCTTTTTCCTGAGGATCATCGGCAATGGTCTCAACCCTTCCAAGGCCGCTTCCGGATCATTATTTCCGTCTTTTTATCATTTCGAGGAATACCGGTTTTAGAGGGGAATTATTATCGGCAATATCAGCGGGCTCCTTTCAATGACTTTAAAAAAGAAACGCTTCAATCTCCTTTTAATATCAGGGCTCATCTCGGTCCAGTCGATGTGGGATGGACTTTCGAACTCATGAATTACTTCAAGTACAATATCCTTTGCATCCTCCAATATGGATCCGCTTTGATCTTCAAACACGAATCCTCTCGAAATGATGTCGGGCCCGTATACGATCTCGCCTTTCTGCTCATCCACTGCGAGAAGTGCTATTACCACCCCGTCGCCGGAAAGCTTTCTCCTGTCCCGGAGTACAAGTTCCCCAACGTCGCCGACTCCTTTTCCATCTACGAGTATCCTTCCGGTCTGGACCTTATCTCCTATTGCCCCCCTTCCATTTTCAAAATAGATGGTGTCTCCATTTTCTGCGAGCAGACTATTTTCTCGACACAGTCCAGTCTCTTCGGCCAGTTGGGTGTGCTTAATGAGGTGCCTGTATTCCCCGTGAACGGGGATAAAAAACCGGGGTTTGACCAGATTCAGCATCAATTTCAATTCCTCTTTATATGCATGTCCGGAGGAATGGATATCGGATACCTTCTCATATACGACCTGGGCCCCTTTTCTATAGAGATTATTGATGATGGTAGTAATCGCCTTCTCATTACCGGGTATGAATCGTGAAGAAAGAATTACGGTATCCCCCTTCTTTATCTTTATGTCCTTATGCCTGTTCTGAGACATTCTTGTGAGGGATGACATAGGCTCTCCCTGGCTGCCTGTCGTGAGGATCGTGATCTCATTGTCCGGATACTGCTTTGTGGCTCTTTCTCCGATTTCGATGTTTTCGGGGATATTCAACAGTCCTTCATCAGTTGCTATCCTCACGTTGGTTCTCATGCTCTTTCCGCTCATCGCCACCCTGCGGCCGTACTTTTCCGCCAGATCGATTATCTGTTGTATCCTGACTATATTCGAGGCAAAAACAGCTACGATCAGGCGCCCGTCACAATGTCTGAAAATCCCTTCCAGGGTATCCTTCACCTCTTTCTCACTGAGTGTGAAACCCTCCTTCTCCACGTTTGTGGAATCCGAAAGAAGGGCCAAAACACCCTTTTCGCCATAATAGGCGAACCTGTTCAGCGCTGTGAATCTCCCGTCCACCGGGGTATGGTCGATCTTGAAATCGCCCGAATGGATGATAGTGCCTTCGGGGGTATCAATGGCAAGACCGACACCGTCGATAATACTGTGATTCACGCGTATATATTCCACCCTAAAGGGCCCCAGTTCCGAAATGTCACCGGCTCTCACCTTTTTCAATTTCACCTTTTCAAGGAGATCATGTTCCCTCAACTTTTCCTTCAGCAATTCAATTGTGAAACTGGTTCCAAGAACGGGCACATTCAATTCCTTAAGAAGAAAAGGCATTGCTCCGATATGATCTTCATGACCGTGGGTCAGGATTATGGCCCGGACTTTTTCACAGTTCTCATGCAGGAAACTGAAGTCCGGGATAACGACATCAACACCCGGCATATATTCTTCGGGGAACATCAGGCCGGCGTCAATGACCAGTATGTAATCCCCGTATTGAATGGCCATCATATTCAGCCCTATCTCACCTAACCCGCCGAGGGGAATGATCTTCACCATTGGGTCTCCATGATTAATTATTTTTGAATTTACAATACCTTAAAACTTATACCTTCGAGAGTCAATATGGAAATCCATTCGCCTTCAGCAGATCTGAGATCATTGAGTCAGGCCCCGGTTTGATTTAAAACACCTGAGTATTAGAGACCGAATCATTGGCTGCTTAAAATTTTCTTTTAATGGCTTGATTTAGGCGAGTTCGATGTGTTAATTTACAATTAGCTCAGATTAGTAGAAAATTTTCCAATCTATTCCCTATTATTTACTGACTTTGAACCGTGATTGTTTTTAAATATAAGGAGATTTGCACATGGCAAGCGTGAATAAGGTGATTTTAATCGGGAATTTGGGGGCTGACCCGGAAATCCGATACACCCCGTCAGGAACGGCTGTGGCGAATTTCAATGTGGCGACCCATGAACAATGGACGAATAAGAGCGGCGAGAAGGAGGAAAAGACTGAATGGCATAGAATCGTCGCATGGGCGCGACTGGGTGAAATATGCGGGGAGTATTTGCATAAAGGCAGCCAGGTTTACATAGAGGGACGCCTACAGACAAAGGCCTGGGAAGACAGGGATGGCAATAAACGATATACCACGGAGATAATCGCATTAGCCATGCAGATGCTGGGATCTCCGAGAAAAGAGGGTGAGGCCACATCAATGGAGGAGCGTTATCCGGCTGAAGAGCCCATTTCTATTCCTAATGATGATATTCCTTTTTAGAGCTTTCGAACAAAAGGTGCAGCAAACAAGCAGGGGTAACTTACCGCTTCAAGTCTTATCCTCAATTTTATCA
>CAYTUL010000319.1:0-5579 GCA_964441135.1 uncultured Desulfobacteraceae bacterium
ACCATCAACAGCACGGACATCAATATTATCACCATAGAAGACCCTATCGAATATCAGATTGACGGGATAGGACAGATTCAGGTCAATCCCAAGATAGATCTTACCTTTGCAAAGGGACTGCGATCCATAGTCAGGCAGGATCCGGATGTCATTCTCGTTGGAGAGATCCGTGATATGGAAACGGCGGAGATTGCAATCCAGTCCGCTCTCACAGGCCATCTGGTATTCTCCACCCTGCACACCAACGACGCCGCGAGTGCGATAACGCGTCTTATTGACATGGGAATAGAGCCATTTCTTGTGACTTCCTCTGTTATCGCGATACTTGCCCAGAGACTGGTTCGCACGATCTGTGATAACTGCAAAGAGGAGTACAGTCCGGATAATGAGTCCCTGCAGAATATAGGCCTCGGTTCCGAGATCCTGGCCGGAAGAAAGATATACAGGGGAAAAGGATGTCCCATATGTCTTAATACCGGCTATATGGGGAGGACCGGAATATTTGAATTGATGCTTTTTGACGACTCTCTTCAAAACCTTATTCTTAAGACCTCTGACGCAAACGCAATTAAGAAGAAAGCCATTGAAAACGGGATGCTGACCCTGCGCCAGGATGGGGCTCAAAAGGTCCTGGACGGGATAACTACGATTGAAGAGGTTTTCAGGGTGACTCATAAATAGCCACGGAACTCATTCAAAAATGCCCGTCAGAATAAACCTGCTTTTATCCGGATTTCTCCTGCTTCTCATTCCCTTTCACGGATGCCATGCGCCTCAGAGATTCGATAGTGTTGCATCTTCCGGTTACAGGCTTACAAACATCTACCCACACGACAGCAGGGCCTTCACGGAAGGACTCGTCTTTTTTGGCGGTTTCCTATACGAGGGGACGGGACTGAGTCACGGCATCCCGTCTTCTCTCCGTAAAGTGGATCTAAAAAGCGGAGAGATAATGCGCATTCATGAGTTGAAGAAGCCGCTATTCGGTGAAGGGATTACCATTTTGGGAAATGAGATCATACAATTAACCTACAGATCACAACTCGGGTTTGTTTATGAAAGGGACAATTTTAAATCCCTCCGGGAATTTCATTACCCAACGGAAGGATGGGGTATTACCCATGACGGGCAATACTTGATCATGAGTAACGGTTCTTCCAGGCTTTATTATTTAGATCCTGTCACTTATAAAGGGATCAAACAGATCGAGGTTTATGACGATCATGGCCCCCTATCCGGTCTCAATGAGCTGGAATATATAAAAGGAGAAGTCTACGCGAATGTTTTCGGGACGAGCACGATTGTGCGTATAGGACCGGAAACCGGTCAGGTGACAGGGGCCATGGATCTCTCCATTCTCCTTGATGGGAAGATAAACAACCCTGAACTCTTTCTTCAGGCAAACGGTATCGCCTATAATCCCGTTCAGGACAGGTTATATATAACGGGCAAACTCTGGCCGCAACTCTTCGAATTGGAAATCCTTGAAAAATAACGGATTCCTCTTTTCCAAAATCAATGATCGATTAAAAGGACCTTGTTACATAAGGTATTTAAATCACTTAAACAACGGGCCACTAACAACAGACAAGGGACACAATAAAATCATCACAAAATGTTTCTGTTGACACATTCTACTATGAATACTATGATTTGAGCCGCCGTGAAGGTAGGGTGATCACATCAATGTGACATCAAGCCTTGAGCACGTGAAGAACCCTGTGCACAGTACGGGGTATCCTGGCTTTTTCAGGTAAAAAGAAAGTCATTAAAATCATTTTCGGGTGTTGCCGCCTGGATCTCCTATAGGGGTGACCGGGACGGATGAGCCAATTCGACATACGTCTCATACCGGAATTCCTGGTATAATTTCATTATTTTTTATTAGGGGTCCAATGGTTTCATTGAAGACCCCTTTTTATTTCCTACCCCTGTGAAATATCCTGGTTGCAGGCCATAAAGGAGGGAAAAGATGAGTGGAAAAAAAGTTACTATAGCGCAACTGCAGCAAAAAAAGGAGCAGGGGCAAAAGATTACCATGATGACGGCCTATGATTATTCCACCGCTTCATTAGTGGACCAGGCCGGTATTGATACCATCCTCGTGGGGGACTCTTTAGCCATGGTCGTCCTGGGTTACGATTCCACGGTTCCCGTTACCGTTGACGAAATGATACATCACTCGAAAGCGGTTACCAGGGGGGCAAAGAGCAGCTTCATCATAGGGGACATGCCCTTTATGTCTTACCATGTGAACGCTGAACAGGCTGTTGAGAACGCCGGCCGGTTTATCAAAGAGGCGGGATGCGACGGGGTAAAACTTGAGGGGGGGAGTGACATGGCCCCCGTTGTTCGTGCCGTCGTAAAGGCCGGCATACCCGTGTGCGCCCATATCGGCCTTACGCCACAGACCGCTACGATGCTCGGTGGTTTCAGGCTGCAGGGAAAAGATGCCGAAAGCGCCAAGGAATTGGTAAAATCGGCCAAGGACTTAGAAGAGGCTGGGGCCTTCATGATCGTATTTTAAATGATACCCGATCTTTTAGCGGCTAAAATTACAAGAGAATTACGAATTCCCACCATTGGAATCGGCGCCGGAAAGGACTGTGACGGTCAGGTACTGGTATTCCACGACCTGGTTGGGCTTTTTGAAAAATTCACGCCTAAATTTGTCAAAAAATATATAGACCTTTCGCCCATGATCAAAGAGGCCCTGATAGCGTATAAAACGGAAGTGGAAAAGGGGATATTTCCAGGGCCCGAGCATAGTTTTACAATGAAAAAGGAAGAGGTGGATAAGATATAAAAGGGCATGGCCTGTAGATTGGAGTATTGAAGCGATGGAGTGTTGCATTTCCCTTTTTTTTATTACTCCAGTACTTCATAATAAAAATGGCTCAAGGCTCAGGGCGCAAGGCAAATATTTATGAAGAACAAGTTGTATTATTCCCCTACGCCTTACGCCCTATGCCTGTCGAAGATCCCTCTGAATTTTGCCGGGCTTTTATTATCCCCGGGCACTCTGGCAAAGGCCTTAAAGCTGGCGATAGGCGATAAATAGGGAGGTAGAGCAATGCGCTTTTTAATCGTGGGACCGGGAGCCATGGGATGTCTTTTCGCGGCACGCCTTAAACGGGCGGGTCATGAGGCAATGCTCACGGATTACCTCAGGGATCGGGCCGAAAAGATACAACGGCAGGGCATCATGGTTGAAGGGGTCACCGGGGAATATACCGTCGATGTCCCTGCAGCGGTCGGACCCGTTTCCTCACAACCCGATTTCGCCCTTATATGTGTCAAGGCGATGAAAACCAGAGAAGCGGCCCGGGCCCTAGAGCCTTGGCTCCCACGGGATACGGTTATTGTTACACTTCAGAACGGGCTGGGAAACCTTGAAATCCTCGAGGAGATATTCGGTAAGAAGAGGGTCCTGGGGGGTGTTACGGCCGAAGGTGCTACCGTGCTCGGTTGGGGCAGAATAAGGCATGCCGGCCGCGGGTCGACCATTATCGGTCCGAAGGGTGACCCCGGAGGTCTTACTGAAACACTCGTATCCGCATTTAATGAGGCGGGCTTTAAGACGAATTCAGCGGATAATGTCGAGGAACTCATATGGGGAAAGCTCATCATAAATGTGGGGATTAACGCCCTCACCGCCCTTACAGGATTGAAGAACGGTCGTCTTCCCCGGATAGGCGGGACCCGGTCCATCATGGAAGAGGTGGTTCAGGAGGCGGTATCCGTGGCAAGAGCAAAGAATATAAAACTGCCCTATCCCGATCCCATCGCCCGTGTATTTGAAGTGTGCCACGACACGGCCGGAAATATTGCGTCCATGCTCCAGGATGTCATGAACAAAAAGGTCACAGAGGTCGATTTCATAAACGGTGCAATAGTCAGGGAGGGGGAGAGGTTAGGCATTCCCACCACGGTAAACCATACCCTTACTTTATTAGTTCAGACACTCCAGGAGACATACCAGGAAAGGATAATATAGGTTTCTTAATTCATCCTGACTTTGTAATACGTGCTTTCCATCCTCCCCTTTAAATAAGTTAAATTATGTTTAAATAATATTATTTTATTAACATGTGATTTTTATCCTTTGACATAAAATCCCATGTGTGCTAATCGTGACGCGTCAAATCGGATCACATATAGTGGAGGTAAGGTATGTTCGAAATATTAAAACGCCAGGAGATGGCGGATGGTACTGTCGTCATGAATGAAATAAGCGCACCGTTGATCGCTAAAAAGGCGAAGCCCGGCCAGTTTATCATTCTAAAGGCTAATGAAACCGGGGAGCGTGTTCCGCTCACAATGGCTGATATCGATCCAAAGAAGGGCACAATTACTATAATATATCAGGTGGTTGGAAAATCGACATCACTCTTCAAGACACTCCAGGTGGGAGATCGCTACCAGGATGTAATCGGCCCCCTGGGTAAGGCGACACACCTTGAGAAATTGGGAACCGTCGTATGCGTTGGCGGAGGAACGGGTGTCGCCGTTATGCATCCTATTACCAGAGGTCTGAAGGAAGTGGGGAACAATGTCATTGCCATTATCGGTGCGAGGACTAAAGACCTCCTCATCCTGGAGGATAAGATGAAGGCGGCTTCCCATAAACTTCATGTATGCACGGATGACGGTTCCTATGGACACCACGGCTTCGGCACTGATGTGCTCAAGGATGTATTGGAGAAGGAAGACGTAAAACTTGTCGTTGGAATAGGCCCCGTTCCCATGATGAAATTCGTGTGTAAATTGACTGATGAATACAAGATCAAGACCATTGTGAGCCTCAATGCCATAATGGTGGATGGAACGGGCATGTGTGGATGCTGCCGGGTAACCATTGACGGAAAGACCCGGTTCGCCTGTGTGGACGGTCCCGAGTTCGACGGTCATGAGGTAGACTTCAATGAACTGAGCCAGCGCCTACAGGCCTACACGGCTGAAGAGGCCATTGCCAATGAAAAATTTGCCTGTGAATGTAAGGCAGCAGGTTAAAGAGCTGAAGATGTACATCGATGTTGCACTTCAGGGAGGGTAGGATGACAGAAAAAACAGCCAAGAAAGAACCGATCCCGCGGCAATCCATGCCGGAACAGGAGGCCGAGGTCAGGAGACGAAATTTTGATGAAGTACCCTTTGGATATTCCGAGGAACTGGCTATAAAGGAGGCTCAAAGGTGCCTCGAGTGTAAGAAGCCCTCCTGTATGGGCGGATGTCCCGTTTCAATTGATATTCCGGCCTTTATCAAACTCATCAAGGAGGGGGAATTCACGAAATCGATTCGGAAAATCTGGGAGAGGAACGCCCTTCCCGCTGTCTGCGGCAGGGTCTGCCCCCAGGAAATCCAATGCGAAGGGGCCTGTATTCTTGGCAAGAAAGATGATCCCGTGGCCATCGGGCATCTGGAACGTTTTGTCGCCGATCGTGAACGTGAACACGGAAAAGGAGATCTTCCCCCTAAGGCCAAACCGACCGGCAAAAGGGTCGCTGTGGTGGGATCCGGTCCCTCAGGCCTGACAGTGGCGGGGGACCTGATTCTGAAGGGACACGATGTAACCATC